>CATISD010000149.1 GCA_949538625.1 Acidimicrobiales bacterium AG-410-I20 | reverse complement strand
CAGGCTGGAGCGACTTCACCAGCTGCTTTAGCAGGATCTTTAGCTCAAGCTTTAGCAGAATGTCTGTCCGCTCTTACGTGCGTAAACCTGCTTTCCCCTGGTCATCCATGTGTTATGGGACTATGGCCATTTGTTTCTGATCTTCGCACCGGAGCCATGACTGGCGGCTCAGGAGAAGAAGCGATTTTGAACGCTGCAGCAGCTCAAATGGCGAACTGGTTAGGGCTCCCTTCAGGAGTTGCTGCTGGTATGGCGGATTCTAAAATGCCTGACAATCAAGCCGGGCATGAAAAAGGAGTGACCGTTACGCTAGCGGCTCAAGCGGGGGCCAATCTGATATATGAATCTGCGGGAATGCTGGCCAGCCTCTTAGCGTGTTCTTTTGAAGCGTTAGTTATTGATAACGACATGCTTGGAGCAATCAACAGGACACTTCGGGGAATTGAAATCAATGAAGACACTTTGTCAGTAAATACCATCCGTGAAGTAGTGCATGGTCCCTCTCATTTTCTGGGACAAGATCAAACGTTGTCCATGATGCAATCAGAGTATGTTTACCCAGAAGTTGGCGACAGATTGAGTCCAGATGATTGGCATGATGCAGGCGCTACATCTGTTGACGAAAGAGCGAGAAAAGTCGTCAAAGAAACACTGAGTAGTCATTTCCCAAGTCATATTTCACCAGAGATCGATGCACGGGTTAGAGAACGGTTTGATATTTACTTACCTGTTGAAGAGCTAACAAAATCAAGCCGATGGTGACCCCCTAGTTTGTAAACAGGGGGTCGGAGGTTCAAATCCTCTCATCCCGACCAGTTTTTTAATGTTTGGTTTTTAGCGGGTAGCCATTTGGATAGCCAAGAAGCCGTTGCGTTTTCGCTTCTTCTTTCATGATCAAGACCGTACCGCCAATACAAGACAAAGTGTTTAAGCGTGAGAATATGGAAACATGACGGAGATCACTCATCCTTATTTGTTTGAGCAACCGATACCTGTTCCATACGAACCCAATTCTGGTCCTCGAAATGCAATTGTTATTCTCCTTGACAGCCTTAACCGTCGAATGCTGGGTTGCTACGGTGGCAAAGAGTTTGAAACTCCGAACCTTGACCGGCTTGCTGCGCGCGGTTTGAGATTTGACCGCCACTATTCTGCTTCTCTGCCTTGTATGCCTGCCCGTCACGACATTCTTTGCGGAGCGTGGGATTTTCTTTGGAAACCTTGGGGGTCTATAGAAATCTGGGAGTCAAATATTGCGCACTCGATGAAAATGAAAGGTGTGGCGACAGGTCTCATTTCAGATCATCCACACCTTTTTGAAACAGGCGGAGAGAATTACCACACTGATTTCGGCATGTGGGATTACATGCGTGGGCACGAAGGAGACCCTTGGCGACTTCGTGATGACCCGAGTTGGGTGGGGACACCAGCTTTACCTTCAGCTGAAGGATGGTTTCGTCGACCTTACGATACTTCTCGCACCTACTTTCGCGAGGAAAGTGATTTTCCTGGTCCACGCACGATGCAAGCAACCGCGGATTGGTTAGATCGAAACGCGAAACAGCATGATCGGTTTTTTCTTTTCGTTGACGAGTTTGATCCTCATGAACCATTTGACACACCAGAACCGTGGGCTTATAAATACCATGACCAACGCGAAGAAAATCTAATTATTTGGCCTCCATATATGCAAAAAGCAATCGAAAAAGGAGTGCTAACCGAAGAACAAGCATTTCAGGTACGAGCTAATTACGGAGCGAAGCTCTCCATGATTGATCATTGGTTTGGCAAAATCTTAGATGCTATGGATCGCAATAACTTGTGGGACGACACTGCCCTTTTTATCGTTACGGATCATGGCCATTACCTAGGTGAACGAAATGAAACTTTCGGTAAGCCAATGTCTCCAATATTTAACTTGCTTGGTCATATCCCGATGCTGGTGCATTGGCCTGGGGTTGCTGCTGGCAGCCGTCAAGCATTAACTACAAGCGTTGACGTTCATGCCACTCTTGTGGATTTATTTGACTTAGATGTGGAGCATCGCACTCATGGGGTTTCTTTACGTTCGGTTATTGAAGGTGAAAAAGAAAATGTTCGTGATCATATGTTGCAGGGTTACTTCGGGCTTGAAGTGAATGTGATTGACGCTGATGGGAAATATATTCGCGGAGCAGAAGGGTCTGTTGGGGATATCAGTATTTGGTCTAACCGGTGGTCAACCATGCCGATGCATATTTTCCCAAATGCTGGTTTGCCGCGTCCTGATGGTAGAGCGTGGTTAGATCGGATGCCCGGCAGTGACGTTCCTGTTATTCGTCAACCACTCTCTGCACAAGAACTATCTAACCGGGCAGTATTGCTTGCTGGTCGAGGAGCAGGGAATGAGTCATTTTTATTCGATCATGAAGATAATCAAGAAACAGAAAATCTTGTTGACTCAAAACGGCTACCCCATTATGAGAATCTTTTACGTCATGCTTTAAAGGAAGTAGAAGCACCTGAAGAGCAGTTTGTGAGGCTTGGGCTTAATTAGAAGATTCTAAGGTCCCTCCAGCAATAACAAGTTCCCCGATTCTGCTCTGCGGATCAATAATTGCTGCTATGTCAACCCAAGGGATAATTACAGTTGGTGTTCCAGCTACCCCTGCGGCAACTTGGTACTGATCAAAAACAATAAGGAGCCCGGGTTGTGTGACAAGCATGTTGTCAAAATTTTCTGCATTTGGGATTAGGCCTTCGTCCCAAACCATTTCAGACCCTAAGCGTTCAACAAGTAGTTCATAGGATTTAGTTGCTATGACTTCTTTCCAGTCAATAGAAATCTCTTGTTGAAACAAATTTTCCGCGGTGAGTGTTTGCCCGTTGGAAAGATCAACCATCAATGAATCTGCCCATGATTGTTGACTAGCTGCACCACCCCAATACGTGAGTCCTTCAAATAAGACGCTTAACAGATGCCCATTATTAAAAATGATTCTTCCTTCACCTATGAGTTCACTAGTTCCTATTGGGGATCCTTCAGCGCTCATTTCAGCGATCTCTGTTGCAAAATCCAAGTAGATGCGATCAGCGATTGTCTGGATTGCTCCATTAACGGCGAAATCAGATGAAGTCTCTGAGAGTTGTGGAAAGGTGAGTTCGTAAGAGGCCGCTTCGCCAATTGCTCCAGAGAGTGTCTCCATGTCAACAGTTGTGTCACTACCTATTCCTTGAAATGGGTCTAAATCTGGGTTGACTTCTCCTTTTTCTTGGTCGACGATTTTCCCAGAATTCTCATCTATATTGTCCGAGAATTTTTCTTCATTCTCTGGTTCCGAATCAGGGTTGACTAAGACGTCAAGGGTGTCTGTAGGATTTTTGCCTTTCATAGAGCGGCCGTCATAGTTTGCGCAGGAAATTAGAGAAATTAGTGAAAGAACTACCACAATACGAATAGTTGTCTTATTCATATTGTGATCCAAGGAAGTTACACATATCTCTAGCGTACCTACCTTCTTTTCTCCTGTTATGGCAGGTTGTTCATACTCACTGTATTTGGGGTAGTACGATCGTTATATGGCTAAGAAGTTTGGCAAAAGTAAAAATCAACGGGATAACCGAGGGGGAAATGCCTCTCCTTCTGTTGTTCAACCCACGGAGGGGTCTCCAATTGCTGATCAGATTCTTCTTGACTTAGCAAATGGGTTGAGAGATTTAGATGAAAGAATGGGTGTCTTAGAACATAAATTTGATGCTTTTGGTTCTGAAGCTGGTGAAGAAGACGAAGAAACTCTTATGGACTTGCGTATGACTATTGCACGTCTTTCGGGTGAGTTAACGCGTGTAAGTGTTGAGTTGAAAGGCCAAATAGCGGAATTAGCGAGTCGATTTGAGCCAATAGATCCGATAGATATTTCACCTGATTTAGCAAGTGACGAGAGTTTTAAAGATTTGAGTGCCGATTCTCCTGCGCGAATTGAGGACTCTTCGCCTTCTGGTAATCGTCTTGATGGGTGGCAGCCGGCTGATTGACTTAGTTATCAACTTCAGTTGCTAACGCTGATAACAGGTCTTGTATTTGGCTTTGAATTTCTCCAAAGGCGATCCAGTCAGGAGGAGTTTCTGCAAGTGCTTGGGCTGCATCTATTTGTAATTGTTCAATTTCTTGAACTAAGCCGGTGAGGTCGCTTGGAATAGGTTCAGTCGGTTCAGTCGGTTCAGTCGGTTCAGTCGGTTCAGTCGGTTCAACTTCTGTAGTTTCTTCTGGTTCTGGCACTGACGAGCCTGCAGATGTTTGAGCAGGGAATAAGGTGCTGAGACTCTGACCAGTAAGTGCTTCAAGGGCTTCTTGGAGACTATTCTCCATAACAACTTTTTCTCCTGCGACAACGATGACACGTTCTAATTCAGGAACAGTTGAGTCTCCGTCTGCTTGCACATAAAGAGGTCGAACATAAAGAATTGAATTCTCTATTGGCACGAGCAGTAACTCACCAAATAATACATCTGATCCGCGTTGACTAAGTAGAGTTTGCAGGCTTGCCACTTCCTCGTCATTACGTATTCGTTCTTCGGCAAGCGCTGGCCCATCAAAATTTGAAGTGGGTGGTCGATAAACGACGAGTTGTCCTGCATGTTCTCCATCGCTACGGCCGACTACATAAGCGGCGAGTTCTTTACGGGCATCTTCTTCATCGAGTGGAACGAAAGCTCGCAAAATTACGTATTCAGCTTCTGTTGAATCTGACAAACTGACGATTGTTCGATACGGAGACATCCGTACGTCTCTTGTTCCAATGCGAACTCCTTGGTTATCAACAAGAGCGAGGTTCGCCGCACCTTCTCCGCTTCTTCCTGGGTCTTGAGAGATTGCCCATTCGGAAGCTCGCTGGTAGAAGTTCTCAGTTTCGTCAACATGGTAGGCGCCCCATAATTCTGATTGAACGCGGAACATATCTTCTGGGTATCGAAGATGATCAACAAGTCCTTCTGGCATTTCAGAAATGGGGGTGAAAAGACCACTGAATGCTGATTGGTACGCTTGAATAATTGGGTCGTCTGGGTCAACTACGTAGAACTTGACGTCGCCATCAAAGGCATCGACGACTGCTTTTACTGAGTTTCGTACATAGTTGAATCTGTCGCGTAATCCGCTTTCTCTGTCTAGGTCAGACACTGATGCTCGTTGCGAATACGGGTACCGGTCGGTTGTGGTGTATCCGTCAACTACATAGACCATGCGTCCGTCAAGAATCACTGGGTAGGGATCGGAGTCGAATTTAAGGAATGGTGCAAGTTTCTCTACTCTGTCTCTTACATCTCTAACGTAGATTATTCGTGAATCATCAGTTAGAAAGTTTGAAATAAGCGGCTCAATTTGACCGAAACGTAAAGCGAATGCTGCCTTGCGAATGAAGGAATCTATTTCTACTCCGCCTTGTCCGCCTATTTCGTCATATCGAACGTCTTGGGTTTCTTGATTTTCGTCGGTGAAGTCAACTTCGTCTCGGCTAGCTCCAACAACTGCATAGCCGCCTAAGCCTTCCCCTATATAAATTTGTGGTTTTTCAAGTGTTATTTCTAAGGATTGGTCAATGGAAACTGGTAGGTCCCCGATAACAAAATCAGGGTCACCAGATCCTCTTACTTGGCTTACCGGCGCCATGGCTAATCCATATCCATGGGTGAAGGCGACGTGCTGACTTTCCCATGATCGGGTCTCATTTAAGTCAAGTTCTCTTGCCCCTAAAAGGACTTGTGTCGTTTCACCATTTATTTGGTAACGGTCTGAGTCGAGTACGTCAGAGAATCGGTAGAACTCGCGCTCTCCTTGTAGGCGGTCAAATGTCCCTTGAACAACGACTGGGTCTAACACTCGGATATTGCGCACGGTTGAAGCGTTAGATAGGAGATCAACTGCGGTTATTTGTGTGTCAAAGTCATCTATTTGAACTTCTAGTACCTGATCTAAACCAAAGGCTTGTCGAGTGGCATCAATATTACGTTCAATGTAAAGCGCTTCTTTTTCTGACTCTGCGGGTTGGACTCGTAAACTTTGTATAACCGCTGGATAAATATTTCCCATCACGAGTGCTACGAATGCCCAAAGGCCTACTGCAAGTGATGGCAGGACCCATCCTTTGCGACGAATATTTACTAAAAGAAGAATGACTGCTAGGAGTGAGATCAGGATTAGTAAGTTCGTGGCAGGTAGTTGTGCTTTGACATCGGTATAACTTGCACCGTCAACATGTCCTCGTGTTGAGGTTGTGAGTTCAAATCGAGCGAACCAGTAGTCAACTGCTTTGACTATGGCTAGGAAAGCAAGGATTACTGATAGGTGTGCTTTGACTTTTGGTTGTACTCTGTCGCCCGATGTTTGTAAACGTATGCCGCCATTTACGTAATGCGCAATGACGGTTATAAAAAATACAATTAGGAGGCTTCGGAAAAACCAGTTAACTACGAATGTTAAAAAAGGAAGTTGGAAGACATAAAAGCTAATGTCTTTGCCGAATTGAGCGTCAGTGGCAGAAAAATCCACGCCGTTTGTGAAGAGAAGCCATTCTTGCCATCTTCCTGATACTCCTATTCCAACAAGTAAAGCAAGAACAATTGAAAGGATTAGTTGGATGCGTAGCGTTCTTTTTCCAAAGAGTTCATGAAATCGACCAAGGATATCTTCTTCTGGACCAGGTGGCCGTATTGATGGCGCTAAACGATTTGATACTCGTAAGTTCACAAATAGAAGAACAAAGAAAAGAAAGGTGAAGATGAGTACGAGTACGATTTGAGCGCCAAACACTGAAGTGAAAACTTCGCCGTGTCCTAGCTGATCGAACCAAAGAAAGTCTGTGTAGAAACTTGCGAGTCCACGGAAAAACATCAGCCCAAAAGTAATGATTGCAAAAAGTCCGATGGCTATTGTTCGGATCCTTCTTGGGTTTCTTCCCGAGCCTCTACCTCTGCCTCTTGCTGTTCCTGTTCCTCGGAATCCACCACCGGGTATGCGCGGCCCAGATTGTGGAGGGGGCGGAGAAGTTCCTTCTGGGCTCATGATTGAATCCTACCGGTCTATTGAGACCCTCTACACTCTCGTTTTAGTTATTTGGAAGAGAGAGATTTGATGCATTTCCGCCAGCTTCCGTGAGTGCTTCTAACGCTTCGTCAAGATTTGCTACCGCCACAACCTTCATGTTCTTTGCGTGTTTAACAGCTTCTTCGTATTCGTTTGTTGGGACGATAAATAAATCAACACCGGAACGTCGAGCAGTAACTGTTTTTTGTACTATGCCGCCGATTGGTCCTACGTCTCCATTTAAAGAAATAGTTCCGGTTGTGGCTACTCGCAATCCTCCGGTTAGTTCACCGGGAGTTACAAGATCCAAAACAGATAATGTGAGAGAGAGCCCTGCCGAATTCCCGCCGACTGCACCGGTGTCGAAATGTACTGAAAAGGGCATGCCTGGTGCGTCTTCAATTCTAGTTTGTGCGGCAATTCCTAGGAAAGCGGCATCTGGATTATCTGCTCGTGAGCCTAAAACGATGGCTACTTGCCGTTGTTTTTCACCGTCAACAGATTCAATGTTGAAATAGACTGTGTCTCCTGGGGAATAAGTTTGAAGTTGTGAAATCAATTCTTCAGAGGTGTTTAGCTCTGTCCAGTTAGATGAATCGAGTGGGTCATCTGCGGCAATTGAAGTTATGACATCATCAGTTGTTAGAAGCCCTTCGGAGGGGCCTTGTACTTCTATCATTCCGACCCCGGTTGCTAGGTAGGGTTCATAGCCGAGATGCCGGAGGGCTACAGCTACTGCAGTCATTTTTGATGATTTCATTAATTGCAAGTTGAATTTTCGGACTTCACTTCGGTTTCGTTCTCCGAGAATTACATCTTCATCAATAAGTAGGATCGACTCATCGAATGTTCCTTGTAAAAACTCCCATCCGTTGACATCTGAATCTTGAGAAACAGTGGTGAAGAGAATCTCTCCTTCTGGTAAGAACGTCTCTGTTCCAGAAATAGCTACACGTTCGGTAAGAGGATTAACTGATCCTGGAGCGTACGCATAGTAAGGAAACTGAACAAAAGACATAACGATGACACCAACAAGACCAATGAGAAAAAGTATTTGTGGCCATTTTCGTTGATTTGATGGATCGGTTATTTGTTCTATTTGTTCAAGATCAGCAGGTATTTCTTCCGGTGTGACATGGTGTCCTGTACTCTTTTCATTAATGTTGTCTTCCATGTCATCTATTGCTTTCGGAGCCAGTTGTCTAACTTGCTTTCTGGGAATCTATTTTTTAACTGATTTCTTTAAGCCTGCCATGATTCAAGCCGTTTTCCCTGTCACTAAACCAATAGTTAGAAGAAGAAAAGATGTTTTGTTGAGTAGAAATGATTTGCATGCCATTGGTAAAAACTGGCTACCTCCTGATGGCGATGTTGAAAAAGGCGTAGACCAAAAATGGAGCATTGGTGCATTGTCTGGAGTTTGGTTTCAACCACCAAGAAAAGTCGCCACCGGTAAAAAAGCAAAAATTCAATGGTGGCATCGTCTCAGATCCATGATTTTTATTGTTGCCATTGTTGTCGGTGGCGGTATGGCTATAGCGACTGTTTTAGGAGTCATATTTTTTGCTTCTGGTTTTTTACTTGAGCAATTTATTGGGTGAACCGATTTGAAAAAGTATGAACATAAAGGAGAACCACCTTCGAAAGAGATCTCTGAGCGTCGCCGTGAAATTATCCTTGCTGGTCATGGGAAAGGGACTCTTACGGATTCAGAACTGATCAAGTGCTTAAACGATGATGCTGCTGAGTTAAGAGAAGTGGCGTTGAATGCAGTTCTTCAATTGGGTTTAGACCCGGAAGAAAATATTTTCCACGCTCTTTCTGACGAAAACCAAAATGTAAGAAGACGTGCTCTTGAACTAATAATCAAATTGCCGTCTAGTCAAAACCAGATAGATGAAACTCTCGTATTGTTGAAAGACCCTTCACCATTTGTTGTTGAAATGGCATGTTGGGTTATTGGAGAAATCGGAGACACGTATAGAGATACTGCTCAATTAGTTGATGAGATAAATACTGTTGTTTCTGAACATGAGGATTCTCTTTGTCGAGAAGCAGCAGTTGCGTGTTT
>CATISD010000148.1 GCA_949538625.1 Acidimicrobiales bacterium AG-410-I20 | reverse complement strand
GCCATCGGGAAGTGTTCCATCAATACCGGTATCTATTGCAGTTTTTGCTGCCCGTATTGCGAGAAGAGGTCCTTTTGCGAGTTTTTCTGCGCGGGTCATCGCTGCTGATAAAACTTCTTCGTCTGACACGACTGCATTAACTAGCCCTAAGTTTTGCGCCTCTGCAGAGTTGAGTTGTTCTCCCTCAAACACAATTTCTTTAGCGCGAGCAGTTCCAATTAGGCGAGCGAGTCGTTGTGTCCCGCCAGCACCTGGAATAATTCCTAAAAGAATCTCTGGTTGCCCGAAAACAGTGCTCTCGCCAGCTATCCGGTAGTCGCAACACCATGCCAATTCTGCTCCACCTCCAAGTGCGAGTCCGTTCACTGCCGCGATGGTTGGGCAAGGAATTCCTGCGACAGCATCAAATGCGTCTCGGAACGCTTTTAAAAGTGGTTCTCGAGTGGCAGGGTCAGTGAATTCCGATATTTCAGCGCCGGCCGCAAAAAATCTTCCTGCTCCGGTAATCACCACAGCTCCAGGTGGGTCAGCGGTGCAGGCTTCAGCAGCGATAAGTAATTCTTCGAGTAAAGCTGTTGATAATGCATTTACCTTTGGTCGATTTAAAGCAATTTCGACTACAGGGGCACCGTCTTCTATTGGGTGAGTTGTTACTTGTAGGTTCTCAAAGTTGTTCATGTTCTAACAGTATCCGAAGAGTGAGTAGAGGCGCCTAATTAAAGGCTTACAGAGGTCTCGTTTTGCTCGAGTGTCTCTCCAATATTTCGAACGGAGGTTACTCCGGGTACTCGGTCTTTTAATATTCGTTCAATACCGGCTTTGAGAGTTTGGTCAGAAGCTGGACAAGTTATGCATGCGCCAAATAACTCAACGGTCACTTCGCCAGTTTCTTCATTCACTTCGTGTAAAGCAATGTCTCCTTCGTCAGCTTGGATGGCTGGACGGATAACGTCAATTACTTTTTTCACTTCCTCGTTTAAGGAGTCTGAGTTTTCAGAAGCAACATCTAATGACATAGTTTCATTCTCGCATGCCTTAACCTTTCTTCCTCCTCATAGATTGGAGAAATGATCAAAGTTCTGGTTTTTGCGCATCAAGGGGGGTGGGATGAAATCCTGATTGTTGCTGGCCCATTAATTGTTGTTGCGGCATTACTTTGGGTCGCTGACCGTCGAGCACGAAAGTTAGAACCGCCAAGCGATCAGGAATAAGAGATATTTGCTCCTAAAGATCTCAAATTACCGACAAGATCTTGATATCCGCGCGAGATATGGTAAGCGTCACTAATTCGGGTCTCTCCTTCTGCTGCGAGCCCTGCTACGACTAGTGCCGCCCCTGCCCTAATGTCATGGGCTCGTACAGGAGCTCCAGATAATGCTGGCAACCCTCGGACAACCGCGTGATGTCCCTCAATGCGTATATCTGCTCCTATGCGTACAAGTTCGTCCGCATATCGAAATCTGCCTGAGAAAATATTTTCCGTAACTATTCCTACTCCTTCAGCGACGGAAAGCATGGCGACAAAAAGTGGTTTGTAGTCTGTAGCAACACCCGGGTAGGGAAGAGTAGAAATGTCTACGGAATCTAAACGTTTGTCTGCCGATGCTTGTAGTCCTTCTACAGAAGGAGAAATAGACATTCCCATCTCGTTAAGTTTACGGATGAGCATGTCCATATGATCTGCTCGAGCTTGCTTGATTTCTATCTCACCGCCTGCCACCCCTAAGGCGGCAAGATATGTTGCTGCTTCAATGCGGTCAGGAATAACGGTGTGTTCTGCTGAATGTAGCTTTTTTACTCCGGTTACTGTTATGACTGATCTTCCTGCCCCGCTGATCTCTGCACCCATTTGGTTTAGGAAGTCAGCTAAATCAGAGATTTCTGGTTCTCGAGCAGCGTTATCAATAATGGTGGTTCCTTCTGCCAAGACTGCGGCCATAAGGAGGTTCTCGGTTGCTCCTACGCTGGGGAATTCAAGTAACACTCGTGTGCCAGTTAAGCCACTTGTTTCTGCTTCGATGTATCCGTGGCTAGTGGTAAAGCGTGCCCCTAATTCTTCGAGACCTCTTAGATGCATATCTATTGGACGATGTCCGAAGTCGTCACCTCCAGGAACAGAGACCCTTGCATAACCTAAACGTGCCAGTAAGGGTCCTAGAACTACGATTGATGCGCGCATCCGTTCAACTAATTCGTAGGGCGCTTCAGGAGTAAGTGATTCTGGAACTTCTATCTTGAGTTGATTTTCGTTGAATGTAACAGAAGCCCCCATGTGTTCTAGGAGTTCTGACATCCACTTCACATCAGCAATTGCTGGGACATTGTGAAGCGTGAACTTTCCTGGAGCCAAAAGGCAAGCTGCCATTAACTTCAAAGCAGAATTTTTTGCCCCGGCGACTGTTACTGATCCGTGCAGAGGTCCTGATTTTTGAACAAGGATAGGATTATTCTCAGAAAAGATTTCATTCTTCACCTATTAAGTATGCTTTGTTGCGCACCAGACTGAAAGGCGGTCTCTTTATTCCTAAGTTTTCTCACACCGTTTTTGTTGATAACGCTGGCTTATCTGAGCTGCGTTCACCGCGCGATGACTTGGTAAAAGAGGAAGTTGAAAGTGAAAATCGGTTTGGTTTTGTCCATGGCCCTTTTGAGCATTACGAAAGAACTTTGGTCGTCGAAGAAGAAGAAAATCGTCACAAAGTGACGGAGTCTTTTGTGTTTCGTCTAGCCATCCCGATTTGGCGGCCGTTATTCAATTTCTTGTTTCGACGTAGTCTTCTTAACCGCAATATTCCTTGGTGGGCTCCTCCGAATCGTCTGAGTTCTCGAGCGGCGAGAGTTCTTGCTCTTCTTGCGGCTGTGCAAATTGTTGATGGGTATCTTGGGACAGTTATTACTCAAACCATTACTTTTGCGGCAGATGAGTTTGATCGTGGAACAACTGCGCAAGGTGTCACGTTGGCTGTTGTTCGAATTGGGGTCTTGGTTGCTTTAGGAGTCATGTTTGTTGCGGATAAACATGGAAGAAGACGACTGCTGATTTTCGCTACGGTTAGCGCTATTGCGCTGACCGCACTCGGTGCCTTTTCTCCCAATCTTTGGTTTCTTGGTGGAACACAAATCGTTGCTCGTGGCCTTACAACGGGAATGGGAATACTTATTGGTGTGATGGCTGCTGAAGAGCTTCCGCGTGGTTCGCGAGCTTATGGCGTGAGTTTGTTATCTTTATCGGCTGCCTTAGGGGCTGGAATGGCGGTGTGGGTTCTTCCCGTAGCGGATTTGCATGAACAGGGCTGGCGTATTGTGTATCTTGTTCCGCTTCTCTCGCTTCCTTTAATTGCGGCAGTGGGTCGCCGCTTGCCAGAAACTTTAAGATTTGAAGTCAACTCTGAGATTAAGAACCTGAGTTCCGAACAAAAGAGTCTTGAATATCGACGACTATTTTTGCTGGCAGTAGGAGCTTTTCTTTTTCTCTTCTTTGCGTCTTCTGCGAGCCAATTTAAGAACGATTTTCTTCGTGACCATCGCGGTTACAGCGCTGCAGGGATAAGCATGTATACGCTGCTGACTTCTACTCCTGCGGCGATCGGTATTTTTTGGGCGGGGAAATGGGCTGATACTCGTGGAAGACGACCAGTAGGTGCTTTGGGTCTTGTTGGTGGAACCGTTTTCCTTACGGCGAGTTATTTTGCTTCAAGTTCACTTATGTGGGCTACTCATTTGATGGGAATCGTCATTGGCTCTCTAACTGTTGCTTTAGGCGTGTATGGACCTGAACTCTTCTCTACTCGTCATCGAGCTAAGGCAAATGGAACGATCGTCACCATTGGGGTGTTAGGTAGCGCTTCAGGGTTGCTTATAGTTGGTTTGCTCCAAGATCACTTCAATAGTTATGGTCCTGCTTTTTTAGTTGCGGCAATCGGTCCTTTGTTGGCTGCTGCTCTGGTTTTAACTCGGTATCCGGAAACGGCCCAGACTGAACTTGAGGAACTAAATCCTGACGATATTGAAATCGAAGATTTTTGATTAGAGCTGGTTGAGCCATTCAATGGCTGCTTCACCTATTCTCTCATCTGCTCCTTTGAGGTCGTGTCTTTTCCCCTCTATATAAACGGTGGTTACTGGTCCAGAGATTTTTGGTAAATGTTGAGAGAATTCTTCAGGTGTTCCAAATTCGTCCTTATCGCCGGAAATAAATAGACAAGGAACTTTAATAGAGGGGAAATGACCCACGCGAAGGGTTTCAGGTTTTTTTGCTGGATGTAAGGGATAGCAAATAAGAATCAATCCTGCAGTTGGTAAACCCTCTGCTACGGCCATTGAGCAGACTCTTCCTCCCATAGAGCGTCCACCAAGAATAAGATCTTGGCTCTCTACTCCATGTTTTTTTGACATTTTTTCTACTGCATCTTTAACTTCTGACACCAAATTAGATACCGGGGCAGGGAAATGCTTACCTTGTTTCCGGTATTGAAAATCAAATCGTTCTACTGGTAACGGATGTAAAAGTTTTTCCAAATAGCAAAGTGTGGAATGATCTCGATTCGATCCAGCTCCAGGGGTAAGAAAAAGGCCGGAGTAAGAGGAGTTCTTGTCTGACATATTTAAATTCTAGAACCACTACTAGTATTTATTCCATGAACGAATTGTTGGATCACGACACTCGTGTTGCCACTATGACCGGGGGAATGGTTCCCGAGGCTCCAAATTTTGGGGGAAGTGAACGTTTGCATCCTGATGGACGACCCAAAGGAGAATTTCGTGATGAATTACGGAAGATTCCTAATTTAAAAAATTCTTGGACTGTCCTCTCTTCCCTGTCGACACCTATTTTTTTAATTTGGGGAGCAATAACGATAAACCATCCTCTTTCGTGGATTGCTGCTGCTTTATTGATGGGAATTTCTCAGAATCGTTTATTTATTCTTCATCATGAGGCCGCCCATAGAACTCTCTTTAGCAATCGGAAGATCAACGATTTGATCGGGATTAATGTAATTGGTCTTCTTACTTTTGGAACGGGAAGTCATGGTTACCGCATTGGGCATATGAACCATCACCGCGATGAATTCGGCCCAAAAGAACCAGATTTTCTGCTTTATAGTTTCTATCCGATCTCTAAATCTTCTATGCGGAGAAAAGTGATCCGGGACGCGGCTGGTGTTTCCGCTTTTCGTATTCTTCGCCCACGTTTTCAAAGGTTGAATGAATCACGGCACCGAAAACTAACGATGATGTTTCTTTTTGGACAAGCTGCAGTTTTTTCTATTTTTGCTCTTACAGGACACCCGTGGCTTTATCTTTTTCTTTGGATAGCGCCGTGGGCTTTTATCTACCAAGTTCTCAACCGACTGAGAGCCATTGCGGAACATGGTGGTATGACCAGAGCGAAAGATCGCCGATGCACTACCCATCAAGTTAACCAATCACTGCTTGCTCGGGCTTTAATAACTCCCGTGGGGGTTGGATACCATCTAGCTCACCATGTTGATATGACAGTCCCGTGGAGAAATCTTGCTCGCCTTCATCAAGCTTTAGTTGAGGACGGTTACCTTACGAAAGATTTGATTTGGCCAAATTATCGAACGTTATGGAAGTCAATGCTGAAGGGTACTGGTTGAATCAACCAGATTTAGACCATTTGTCGTAAAACTTCAGTCAATGTTTTAGCCAAAAGTTTCAGATCCTCATCGCTGGTATTTCCTTCTGCAAGAAGGTCTACCAGTTCATTTGTTTTTTCGCCAAGTAAGTTCCAAGTCACTGGATTGAAGCCAAAGGGCGGTCGATGGCTTACTAATAATGGAGCGTAAGCAAGGATTTCTTCTACTCCGCGATTATCTCGTGGATCTTTTCTTAACCGGTCACAAGCGACAAAAACATCTGAAAGTAACGCGTTGGCATCTAGACCTTCAAGTTCTGGTCGGTCATCATTAGCCCCTTGAAACGCATCTAACGCCGCTTCTACGGCATCTTCATCTTCTACTAGCACTAACAGGTCTCCTGCTTGGTCGAATTCGTGTGGGATTCCTAAGCGTGCAAGCATTTCACTAAACGCTGTTTGTTCATCAGCTGCCCATCCTTCAACTTCATAAGCGATTTTTTCTGCTTCAGGGTCGAGAACTGGACCTCCGGTTTCATCTGTGGCGGCAATAATTTTGTCGACGGCTTCTTCATCTGCTACCCGAACTACCAAAGTGGCACCTAACCATGAATGCGCAATATTTTGACCAGTGAGTTCTTGGTCAAGGGCTCGCCTGCTCTCCCCCGCCCATTCATGAAGTTCATAAACAATTTGCTCTTCATCTGAGGATCCAACCTTGTCTAACTCTGTAGGTACATCATCAACGAGTTCTATTCCGCATTCAACACATACCGACACGTCTTCTGCATATTCTGTTTGACATTGAAAGCACCAACTCATCGTGCCATCTTTGCATGATGCTCCCTTAACCCCAACTTCAGGATGGTTCTTTAACAGAAATAATCGTTACGTTATTTCATAGCGTGTAACACGGTTTACTTTCCACTAAGTTCAACGATATGAATTCACTTAACGACACCTCAGAACGCAACCTCGCTCTTGAATTAGTACGAGTAACTGAAGCCGCAGCTTTAGCAGCATCACGATGGATGGGAAGAGGTGACAAAAACGGTGCAGATGGAGCCGCAGTTGATGCTATGCGTGAAGTTCTTAACCATGTCCAAATGGACGGATTAGTGATCATAGGTGAAGGGGAAAAAGATGAAGCTCCAATGCTTTTTAATGGAGAAAAAGTAGGTGATGGTTCTCCACCCCAAACCGACATTGCTGTTGATCCGATAGATGGCACCACACTTACCTCTCTCGGTAGAGGAAATGCTCTGGCAGTTATTTCTGTTTCACCAAGAGGAACCATGTTTGATCCAGGGCCATGTGTTTATATGGAAAAAATTGCTGCCGGTCCTGATTGCCATGGAGCAATTGATATCACCCGTTCAGCAACAGAAAATTTGCAAGCGATCGCTAAAGCTAAAGGAGAATCAGTACGTGATATTACTGCTGTGATTCTTGACCGCGACCGCCACCATGATTTGATCAATGAAGTTCGTGCCGCTGGTGCTCGTATTCGTTTAATCCCTGATGGCGATGTTGCTGGAGCGATATCAACCGCGTGGCCTGATTCAGGAGCTGATGTCCTGTTCGGTATTGGAGGCACCCCAGAAGGAGTTATTTCCGCCGCCGCTTTGAAATGTATGGGTGGAGTTATGGAGGGTCGCCTCTGGCCACGTAACGAAAGCGAACGAAAAGAAACTATTGACAAAGGTTATGATTTGGATGCGGTTCTAAGCATTGAAGACTTAGTTTCTGGAGATAGTTGCTTTTTTGCTGCCACAGGAATCACTGACGGAGAGTTGCTCAAAGGTGTTCATTATTCCGGTGGTAAGGTTCATACCCAATCTTTGGTCATGCGTTCTAAGTCTGGAACTGTAAGACAAATTGATGCTAGCCACATCATTGATAAGTTGGAATCAAGCGACTCCTAGTCACGAAAGTTAGGCGCTGGCGACCTGTAACCGAAGTTCAGCACGTGCGAGCGCATCAGCTGCTTCAGCATCTTCGCTATTTTGAGAAAGTTGTGCTTCCGCATTTTCTTTTGCTTGTTGAGCCCGACTTGTATCAATCTCAGTTGACTTCTCTGAAACATCAGAAAGAACACTAATTTTTGTTCCAGCGACCTGAACAAATCCTCGGTGGACAGCAAATACGTCTCGGTCTCCATCTGGTCGTATGACTTCAACTGACCAGACAGCAAGAACTCCGATGAACGGCACATGACCCGGCTGGAAAGCAATGTCTCCGCCTTCAACTGTTCTCGCTATTACCATTTCGGCTTCCCCGCTATAGGTAATAGCTTCTGGAGAAACCAGTTCTACTTGAAACGCCATAAATTAACCTTCGAGTTCTGCTGCCTTGCGTCGAGCGTCATCAGCCCCACCTACATTCAAGAATGCTTGTTCGGGCAGATCGTCTAATTCGCCTTCAACAAGGGCTGCAAAGGAGTCCACTGTTTCTTCAACAGGAACGGTAACTCCAGGAAGACCAGTGAATATTTCAGCGACATTCATTGGTTGAGACAGGAAACGCTGTACTTTTCGCGCTCGTGACACTGTGACTTTGTCTTCTTCAGACAACTCATCCAAACCAAGGATGGCAATGATGTCTTGTAGCTCTTTGTAGCGTTGCAAGATTTCCTGCACTCGTCGTGCTGTTTCATAGTGTCGGTCACCAACAACTTCTGGGGTCAGAATTGTGGAAGTCGAAGCTAGTGGATCTACTGCTGGATAAATTCCTAGCGCTGCAATATCACGGCTCAACTCGGTAGTTCCGTCAAAGTGAGTGAAGGAAGTGAATGGAGCTGGGTCGGTGTAGTCATCAGCAGGAACATAAACAGCTTGCAGCGAAGTAATTGAGCGTCCACGTGTTGTTGTGATCCGTTCTTGGAGTTGACCCATTTCGTCAGCGAGAGTGGGCTGATAACCCACGGCTGAAGGCATACGGCCTAATAGGGTTGATACCTCTGATCCTGCTTGAACAAAACGGAAAATGTTGTCAATGAAAAGCAACACATCTTGACCTTGTTCATCTCGGAAATACTCTGCCATTGTTAGAGCAGAAAGGGCTACGCGTAGTCGAACTCCTGGTGGTTCATCCATTTGTCCGAAAACAAGTGCTGCTTTTTCGAGCACCCCTGATTCTTCCATTTCTAGGCGAAGGTCTGTTCCTTCTCGAGTTCGTTCTCCAACTCCGGCAAATACAGAAACACCGCCATGGTTTGAAGCAACACGGTTAATCATTTCTGTAATAAGTACTGTTTTACCGACACCGGCACCACCGAAGAGACCGATTTTCCCGCCCTGTAGGTAGGGCGTGAGTAGATCAATAACTTTTACTCCTGTTTCAAACATCTGAGCTTTTGGTTCAAGAGAGTCAAAAGATGGGGCGCTTCGATGAATTTCCCAACGTTCTGCATCGCTTGCCGCTGTCGTATCGTCTAACCCTTGCCCAATGACGTTGAACACGTGGCCGAGGGTGTCGTCTCCGACCGGAACTGTGATCCCTTTACCGGTGTTACGCACTTGGGTGCCTCGTGTCAACCCATCAGTTGGCTTCATCGCAATAGCTCTTACACGGTTATCACCGATCTGTTGAGCTACTTCCGCCACGATGGTGGTTTCAACACCGTCTAACTCAACATCAAACTCGAGAGCTGTGTTGATCTCTGGTAGTTCTCCTGGAGGAAATTCAGCGTCAATTACCGGTCCGGCAATACCGACGATGCTTCCTGGTTGAAGTTCTGTAACTGTCATAGTTGCTCCTGGTTGTCTCGTTCTTTCTAGTTTTCTGCCCCGGCTGGGACTAAGTCTTCAGGTTGTTCGTCATCACCTAACGCTTCTGCGCCACCGATGATTTCCATGATTTCGGTTGTGATTGCGTCTTGGCGTGCTCTGTTCATTTCCCGATCAAGTTTCACGATCAACTCTTCAGCGTTGTCTGTTGCTGATTTCATTGCTCGTTGACGATTTGCGTGTTCTGATGCCGCCGACTCAAGTAGCGCTCCAAACAATCGGGCTTCTACATAGCGAGGCAATAGTGATTCGAGCACAGCTTCTGGTGATGGTTCAAATTCGAATGAATCTGTGTTTTTTGAATCGCCACCGCCTTCAGTAGCGATCGTTTCTGTGCTTTCAAGAGGAAGGAAACGTCGAGTTGCTACTTTTTGGCTTCCGATGCTTAGGAACTCGGTATAAACCAATTCAACGCGATCAATATGATTATCAATGAAAAGTTGTGCCACTGTTTCAGCTATTTTCCGGGCATCTTCATAAGTGGGGTTATCGCTTATTCCTTCTGTGAAGGATTCGACTTTGTAATTGCGGAAAGCAAAATAGTCACGGGCTTTTTTCCCAATAACAATGAGAGAATATTCGGCGCCTTCAGAGCGAGCGTTCTGAACTTGACGTTCTGCTGCTCGAATCACTGAAGAGTTATAAGGTCCCGCAAGACCCCGGTCAGAGGAAATGACGATAACACCGACTCGTGTTACTTTTTCGGCTTTTCGGAGGAGCGGGTGATCGATTTCTGCGCCGCCTGCAGCCAAATTTTCGATCACTGTAGTGATTTGTTCAGCATAAGGACGGGCTTCTCTCGCTCTCTGTTGGGCTTTAACTACTCGAGTCGCGGCGATTAATTCCATGGCGCGAGTAATTTTCTTTGTATTTTGAACGCTGTCTATTCTCCGTCGTAGTTCGCGTTCTTTACCGCCAGCCATGCTTCACCCCCACTGAATAAGCACGCGTAAGGTCTACTTCTTGAGAACCAAAGCGTTGAAGGGGTGAATGACTAGTCATTAAATCACTCGTTATCTGCGGAAATATCTTCTTCTGGAAGAGTGGTTTCCGCATCAACTATTGCTGACTGAGTGTCTGTAGATTCAGAATCAGGAGCTTCTTCGGAAGTCTGGGATCCGACGAATTGTTCAGCGAATTCTGAGATAGCAGCATCAAAGGCTTCTTCGTCTTCAATCGCTCCTGATTCTTTTACAGATGCGAGTTTGGCTGCTTCTCTTGTTCGGAACCAGTCAAGTAATTCAGATTCAAAGCGTTGAACATCTTCTACTGCTACACCGTCGAGGTGTCCTCGTGTGCCCGCCCAAATAGAAATAACTTGCTCTTCTACGAGAAGCGGTGAGTTCAGTCCTTGTTTGAGGAGTTCAACGAGTCGATAGCCACGATCTAACTGAGATTGAGAAACTGCATCGAGATCAGATCCGAATGCCGCGAAAGATTCGAGTTCACGGAATTGTTGAAGATCTGACTTGAGAGTACCTACTGCTGTTTTCATCGCTTTCACTTGTGCCGCTGAACCTACACGTGAAACGGAAATACCTACATCTACTGCGGGTCGTACACCTGATTTGAAAAGATCGTCCTGCAGGAAGATCTGTCCGTCCGTGATTGAAATCACGTTTGTTGGGAT
>CATISD010000147.1 GCA_949538625.1 Acidimicrobiales bacterium AG-410-I20 | reverse complement strand
CATCGACATTAGGTATAAACCAAATTTCAGTAGAAATTGAGCCAAAGAACGAAGAAGTTTTCGGAGAAGTTCTACTTGGATTAGTTGAATGGGCTCGAATAAATGAAATCGATCCGGAAGAAACTCTACGAGTCGCTGTAGAGCAATATGTAGAAAAAGCAAAAGAGTTAGAGTAAAAACAAATCGAGATCCTCTGCTTCTCTTTTAATACAGATTCGACTCTAAGTGCGCCAAGTAATCAAAAGTAAATGGACTAGTCTTGTTCTAGACCAGTAACACAAGAAATATTTGGCATAACGGAAGAAGAGACAATGACCGAAATCCAGGCGGTAAATGGCCGTCAAGTGCTTGACTCGAGAGGTAACCCGACGGTTGAAGTGGATGTTGTTCTTGCTTCAGGTGTGACTGGTCGAGCAATTGTTCCTAGTGGCGCCTCAACAGGAAAGTTCGAAGCAGTAGAACTCAGAGACGGGACAAACATTTGGCTAGGGAAAGGGGTGCAACAAGCAGTTGACAATGTCAACGGACCCATAGCTAAAGCAGTTATAGGTATGGAGATAAGCGACCAAAGGCAAATCGATCAAGTAATGATTGATCTCGATGGGACCGATAACAAAAGCCAGCTAGGGGCAAATGCAATTCTCGGCGTATCACTTGCAGCAGCGCATGCATCTGCCAGAAACGAAAACACTTCCCTTTACCGGAACCTGAATCAGCAATCCAGAGTTCTCCCCGTACCGATGCTGAACGTTCTAAATGGGGGAGAGCACGCCGACAACAACATCGACCTGCAAGAATTCATGCTGATGCCAGTCGGAGCCCCGTCTTTTTCTGAAGCCCTCAGATGGGGAGTGGAGTGCTACCACAATTTGAAGAAAGTCTTAAACGATAAAGGGCTCTCCACCGCGGTCGGAGACGAAGGAGGGTTCGCTCCAAACCTGAAATCAAACGAAGAAGCAGCCGAACTACTCGTAAAAGCAATAGAGATAACCGGCTTTACCCCTGGCACAGACATAGCTTTGGCATTAGATGTGGCATCAACAGAATTCTTCCAAGAAGAAACCTACGTCCTGAAAGGCGAAGATCGCCATCTCTCTTCTGACGAAATGGTTGAGTACCTCATTGATTTGGTAGATAAATACCCGATTATTTCCATAGAAGACGGAATGGCTGAAGAGGACTGGCAAGGATGGGAACATCTAACGTCTGCTATCGGGGAAAGAGTGCAACTTGTAGGCGATGACTTATTCGTAACCAATTCTGAGCGGCTACAAAAAGGAATAGACACTAATATCGCAAACTCAATTTTGGTCAAAGTCAACCAGATAGGCACCCTCACAGAAACACTAGATGCGGTTGAACTGGCCAAAAACAATGGGTACACCGCAGTGATGTCCCATCGTTCAGGGGAAACAGAAGACACCACCATCGCTGACCTAGCAGTCGCAACAAACTGCGGGCAAATCAAAACTGGGGCCCCAGCAAGAAGCGACCGAGTAGCCAAATACAATCAACTGCTTCGAATAGAGGCAGAACTAGGCGAAGACGCTACTTATCCTGGACTAGATGCTTTGAACCAAAAGCGTTGGGTAGATTAATGTCCCCACGATTCTTAGTTCCGCTCGGAGTAGTCGTCGTCGTTGTTGGAATCACTTTGGCCTTTGGCATAGACCCATTCAGCGACTGGTTAGATCAAAGATCAGACACCACCTCTCTTGAACGTCAAGTAAACGCAGTGGAAGAAAGAAACAAAGAGTACGAGCTACTAATTGATGCTTTGAACACCGATGAAGAAATTGAACGTCGAGCCCGGGAAGAATACAACTTAGTTAGACCTGAAGAAGAGGCTTATGCGGTGCTGCCACCTCCACCTGCAGCCCACCGAATTCAAGGAGTATGGCCTTTCAATAATTAGTCGGCAGTCCGGCTCGGTCCTTTGCTCTCCTTCCCATTAAAGTTTCAAGAAGAATATCTGGCATAAAGCCAAAATGTAGTTTCACCACTCGAAGGAAGTTCAATGAGCATTTTAGGAAATAGAGTTCTGCGCCGCGAAGATCCTGCCTTCTTAACCGTCGGAGCAAAATACACCGCAGATTTAGATGCTCCACTGTTAAATAACGCAGCAATCGTTACATATGTTCGCTCAACGATGGCCCATGCGAAAATATCCGTTGACGTAACCGAAGCCCAAAACATGCCGGGGATTTTGGCCGCAATAGTGGCATCAGATTTAGATGGCCCAACAATACTTTCCGGAGGTAACCCGTTATTTCCTGAACCAATGGTCAATAGACCCATTTTGGCTACAGACACAGTCCGATTCGTTGGAGAATGCGTAGCCGTAATTGTTAGCGAAACAGCAGAACAAGGCGCTGATGCAGCCGAGGCAGTGTTTATAGATTACGAACCACTTCCTGTAGTTGTAGATATGGAGGAAGCATCCAAAGACGAAGATCTCATATATGAGGAAGTAGGAACAAACGTAGTTTTTGATTTCTCAACAAATGGAATGGCCACTGGAATCTCAGATGACTCATTCTTTTCCTCATGTGACGTCGTTGTATCAGGCCGTGTTGAACACCAGAGAACATCTGCTGCGCCTCTAGAAGTACGTTCTGCCGCGGCAGCGTGGGATGGAAACAAACTAGTTTTTTGGATATCAAATCAAGGACCGCAAGGAGTGAAAGGACTTCTGAATTCCTTCTACGGAGAACAAGCAACAGAAGGAATTCAAGTAATCATTCCCGATGTCGGGGGCGGATTCGGAGCAAAAATTTCGCCGTACCCAGAAGATGTGTTACTTCCCTGGCTAGCTAAACATATTGGAAGACCCGTTAGATGGTTTGAAACTCGCACAGAAAACATGCTGGCCATGGGACCAGGAAGAGCACACACTCATCGTTTCACTCTCGGCGGAAGCAAAGACGGCAATTTATCTCACTATCGACTAGAAGTCTTAGTGGATTCAGGAGCTTATGCCCGTCTCGGAGCTTTCCTGCCAATGTTCACACTTCCCATGACCGTTGGGGTATATGACATTGCCAATGTAGAGAACAATGCAATAACCGTTGTCACAAACACCACCCCAACAGAGGCTTACCGTGGAGCAGGAAGACCTGAAGCTACTCTCACCATTGAACGAGCAGTTGAACTTTGGGCGCTTAAAGCAGGATTAGATCCGATAGATGTACGAAGAAAAAACTTTCTCGCCCCCGATTCATTTCCCGCGACCACTGGAGTGGGAACCGTGTATGACAGTG
>CATISD010000146.1 GCA_949538625.1 Acidimicrobiales bacterium AG-410-I20 | reverse complement strand
TAGGCATACTTTTCGAATTAAGGATTGACATACTCATTCCAAGATTCGTACTCAGGACGCTTTCCACGCACGACATCAAAATAGATTTCCTGTATTGCCTTAGTGATTGGGCCTGGGTCCCCAATTTCTCGATCATCTACAGAACGTATAGGCACAATTTCAGCTGCTGTTCCAGAGAGAAAGGCTTCTTCAGCGATATATAAATCGCTTCGAAGAATGTTTCCTTGGGTATAAGGAATGCCGAGATCTTCAGCTATCTTTCGAACAGTTTTTTGGGTAATGCCTTCAAGCGCTCCTGCCGAGGTAGGCGGGGTAATGATTGCTCCATCACGGACGATAAATAGATTTTCTCCTGTGCATTCTGAGACATAGCCCTGAGGTGAAAGCAAAATGGCTTCTTCATAGCCCGCCTTGATTGCCTGAACTTTCGCCATTTGTGAATTTATGTAGTGTCCAACTCCCTTTGCTGCGGGTGGCATCGCGTTGGGTCCGTGACGTTGCCATGAAGAAATCATGACCTTTACACCGTTTTCTACTCCTTCATCCCCAAGATACGCACCCCATGGCCAGCAGGAAATAGAAACCTCAACTTTGCATTCAAGAGGATTGAGTCCTATTTCTCCGTATCCGAGATAAACCAATGGGCGTATATAGCAAGAAGAAACTTTGTTGATTCTTACCGTGTCTAAAACTCCTTCAACTAGGTCATCTACTGTCCAAGGGATGTCAATAAAAAGAATTTTTGCTGATTGGAAAAGTCTTTCTATATGAGGGCGTAATTGAAAAACTGCCGGTCCTTTATCAGTCTCATAGGCGCGAATTCCTTCGAATGTGCCATTTCCGTAATGCAGTGTATGTGTGAGGACGTGGACAGTGGCGTCATCCCAATTGACGAACTCTCCATTCATCCAGATTTTTTCTGTTTTTTCGATCGGCATTTCAACTCCTCTTTACTTAATTCAATATCAAACTGTTTAAATAAGCTGCTGTGCTATTGCATCCCCAATAAATGAGGTTCCCTCAACCTGAACTACTGGATCAGCACAAACTTCTTTTATTCGATCTGCTGCCTCATTTTCACCTAAAAAGTCAAGCATCATTGCTCCTGAAAGGATAGCGGCCGTAGGGTTGGCTATGCCTTTGCCGGCGATATCTGGTGCCGATCCATGCACAGGTTCAAACATAGATGGTCCTGTTTTAGCCGGATTTAGGTTTGCTGAAGCAGCCATCCCTATTCCTCCAGAAATTGCTCCACCAAGGTCTGTGAGTATGTCCCCAAATAAGTTATCGGTAACTATGACGTCGTATTGTTCAGGAGATTGCACAAAGTAGATGCAAGCTGCGTCCACATGGTTATAGGAGGTATCTACATTTGGGTACTCCTCTGCAACTTCGTTGAATGTCCGCTCCCAGAGGTCTCCAGCGAAGGTAAGAACATTTGTTTTGTGAACTAGCGTTAAATGCCCTCGCCTGCTAGACGCAAGATCAAATGCAAAACGTATACAACGCTCAACCCCCATACGAGTGTTGACTGATCCTTGTGTAGCTATTTCGCTTTCAGTTCCTTGGCGTAAAACACCGCCTTCGCCGGCATACGAGCCTTCAGTATTTTCTCTGACTACACAGAAGTCAACATTATTTTTTGGGTAACTAAATGGTCTTAAATTGACATACAGGTCAAGAGCAAACCGCATCTTGAGCAATAACCCTCGTTCAATTAATCCTGGCGGGACGTCAGGAGTGCCTACGGCGCCAAGATACAGCGCGTCCAAGCTTCGCCATTCCTCTATTACGTCATCGGGCAAAACTGTTCCGTCTCTACCATAACGATCACCGCCGAGGTCATATTCAACTGTCTCTAGATTCACACCTGCAGCGTTAATCACCTTTAGCCCTTCAGAGATAACTTCTGGCCCAATACCATCACCGCCAATGATGCCGATTCGATGTGCCACGTGGGTGCTCCTTATGTTTCAAGTTGTGCAGTGTCTTTTAAATAAAAAACCGTCCACTTAAGCGGACGGTTAAAGCGCACAGGGTAAATGTGCGCTAAAAAATTTTGATCACCGAAAGTAATCTGTCCATCACTTTAAGTCTAGCAAACTGCCTGTAACACTGGTCAAATGAGTTAAAGAGAAGTATAAGAAGGTGGCGGTATCGATTCTTCCGGATACGATCTCGCGACATGTCAAAGATGCAACAACTTTCACAAAAAGCCTACGACCGCCTTGTAGCTGAGTTAAAGGATTTAACTACTCGCGGAAGAATAGATATTGCGAGAAAAATTGAAGCTGCACGCGAATTAGGCGACCTTTCAGAAAATGGCGACTACCACGCTGCTAAAGAAGAGAAAGGGAAGATGGAAGGGCGCATCATGCATATTGAAAGCATTCTAGAAAATTCTGAAATCATTGAAGAAACTTCTGGAGACGTTGACACCGTTATACCGGGAGTCACTGTTTCTATTCTCTATGAAGGCGACGACACTCCTGAGTTGTTGCTTGTTGGCTCTATTGAAGAGAAGAGAGAAGACATTGATGTTGTTTCTCCTGGCTCACCTTTAGGAGAAGCACTTCTTGACGGAAAAATTGGCGACACTGTCTCTTTTGAAGCTCCGCATGGAATTTTAAAAGTAAAAATAGTAGGCATTGAGAACTAGGACTCTCTAACTCAATATTTCTATGGAAATCAAACCTCTCTGGTGGAAGATACTTGTATTAACAGGTGGCATCTTCATCGCCGCCGCATTATTTCTTTCTATCGGTAACTCGCCAAATGAAATTGACGAAAAGCCTTCTATTTCTGGATCTGAATCTGAGTGAGCACTTTAACTTCGACGATCACATGTTGTTCCAGACCACATTGAAAGAACAACTCCAATATCACTCGTCGCATTAGTAAGACCGCTTATTCCATCATCTTGCAAGATGCTGACAAAGTCGAAACTGAAATAGCCAGTTAAGTCGCCATCTATAGCCGTTTCTATAGCGAAAGCCGAATAGGTTTCTTTCATTTCAGCAACTGTTGACCCGATACCAATGCGTTCTATCGTCCAGATGGATGACTCAGTAGCCCATGCCCCAGACACAAACCATTGACCAAAAACTGCGTCAATTCCAGGTGTTCCATCTTCAATGTCTTCGTCAACAAGAACTACTTCCACATCTTCGTAGGTAACCCGTCTCACCATCGGAAAATCACACAGCGGGTCCTCTATCCAACCGGTATCAGAATCAGATGGTCCAATTTTTGTATCAAATTCAAGCAAAACTTCGTCAGCGAGATCATCAAAAGCTAACAACACAGGCACTCCAGTGCCATCTAATAAAAGTCCGGCTGAAGACATCGTCACCATACCTAATGGCGGAATGGTTGTAGTTGTAGTTGTAGTTGTGGTTGTGGTTGAAGTTGTGGTTGTTGAAGTTGAAGTTGTTGTTGAAGTCTCTTCAATTGCTTCTGTGCTGGTAGGCGGAATAGTTGTAGTTGTTGAGGTGGTGGTTGTTAACGGAGTTAAAACAGAATCGTCTTCTTCTCCGCCAGTGATTTGATCTATAACCACATAACCAATAGCTCCTGCGACTCCAACTATGAGGAGCAAAACCATTAGTAAGCGAGGGACCTTTCGGCGTTTACTTTCCGCCGTAGTTGCTTCTTCTTCAAATACTGATCGTGCACCTGCTGCAATGACGCTTGGTGCGGGCTGCAAAGTTGAAGAAGTCAAAGTTTCTTGTTGCCCTAAGTCTTCGAGGGTCACACGCGGCGCTGGACCTGATGGGGCGTCCCCGTGACGCTTCCATAGCAAACCTCCGACAACACCAGAAAGGTCAGGATCAAGATCAGAGGGTCCGTGTGTTGCCATCGCTGACCAAGATTTTGTCTCACTAACAAATTCAACTTTGCCTATAAGAGCTCTTTCTGCTGCGGCTACATATGTTTCTTCCTTTGGTCCTCCTGCTGTTAATACGACTAGAACCTGATCTGGTGTTTTATCTAATACTTGAATGCTTTTTGCGTAAACCTCGGCTAGTAATCGAGCAAGAAGAGTTTCAGAAGTTGTAGATCGCCCTCCCTGTGAAGTGATCTCTTGTTCAAAAAGGCTTCCAATAGGGTCATCGACTATGCCTGAAGGGTCGTTTTCCATCTGATCATTTGCTTCGTGACCAAAAAATACGGAATCGTCCAAACCAAGGTGTATTGACATTGGCATTCCAGCTGCGCCTCTGCCAAGTGCAATCAAGTCAAGACGACCATCGTGATCAACCGCGGCATGAATATTTCCGGGATCAAAGTGGATTGCGAGGGTTATAGCCATATGTTTCAAATGCCTTCTGAAATCTATTGTTCTTAGACCTTAGAGGTTCAACACGAGATTGAATACCCACTAAAAGATACCGTAACTTTTACCTATCAGTAGTAAATATGGGTTTTTATCTGGCATCATTCTTAGTGATGGATCTTCGCCAATTAAACCTATTGCTTGCTGTAGCAGAGCATCAAAGCTTCTCTGGTGCGGCGCGTGCTCTCCACACTGTCCAGTCTAACGTGTCTACACATGTAGGCAGATTGGAAAAAGAGTTAAAAACTGTGTTGATTGATCGAAGGACGATGTCTCCAACTGCAGAAGGTGAAGCAGTTATTGAACGCGCTCAACGTATCCGTAGCGAACTTAGAGCAATAAGCGATGACATTGCTTCTATGAAAAGTGAAGTTGCCGGATCAGTAAATATTGGATGCATCGGAACCGTTGCCCGTTGGATAGCTAATCCCCTACTACAAAAACTAAGTAATGAGTATCCAAGCCTTCATCCAGTCATCGTCGATGAAATAACTACCTCATTGATACCAAAACTCCTCACCGGAGAACTTGATATAGCAATAGTGAATTCACCTGCTACTGCAACTGGAATTCAAACAATGCCTCTGTTTGAAGAAGAGTATGTTGTCATTACTTCAAACGCACATCCTCTATCTAAAAATAAATCTGTCAAACTTGAAGATCTGTCTGATTTGGAAATCATGCTGACCCCTCCAGGTACTGCTATTCGCGACAGCATTGATAAGGAAGCAAGTGACGCCAGTATCAACCTCTTACCGGTAGTAGAAGTTGCCGGCTTACGACTTTTAGCTTCACTAGCCATAACAGGGACAACTCCTGCACTTCTACCTGCTAGCGCAGCATCTGGACACCCTGAAGGTGACTGGGTAGTAATACCTGTCAAAGGTTTATCTAAACGAAAAGTTGATTTAGCTTTTAACCAAAAAATGACGCCTTCAACACCAGTACGTTCAACAATTGACGTTTTAACTCAAATTATTTTAGAGAATGCCCCCAATCAGCCCGGTATTCATGTAACGCTTAGCCAATGACGCTTGATCCTGTAACGACTTCAGTGGGACTAAGAGCCGGAACAACCGGCAACGTATCTTTTGGTCTCTCTACCATTGGTGAACGAAATATAATTGAAGTTCATACCGGAGGAGAAAAACTTGGAGCGCTCCTCCCTATCGATGGAGAAAACCTCGCTGAAGCTGCCCGAACTGCTTACCGGCAACAAATACCTTTAATTTGTCATATAAGTTCCAGTGGCGCAGATATTTCCGAAGGTGTTAAAGCAATCCATAGCTGGGGCACCGCAGCGAGAGAATTTGTGAACTGTTCCGGTGTTGTCCCTTTGATTTTCTGCGTAACCGGCCCTGCAGTTTCAGGTCCAGCCTTGCTTCTCGGACTCGCTGATCTTGTCATAATGATTGATGATTCATACGCTTTCGTGAGTGGGCCGAACATGGTCCAACAATATACGGGAGAAGAGGTGTCTCCAGAAGGACTTGGTGGAGCATCAATGCACGCCAGAACCTCCGGTGTTGCACATTTTGTCGTTCCGGATTCACAATCCGCAAACGGACTAATTACAGAATTGTTGACTTATCTCCCCAACAACACTCACGAACTTCCCATTACTGTCTCTTGTAATGACTCTCCGGACAGGAAACTCCCTAATGTCGGATCAATTATCCCTGATTCACCTACAGGGAGCTATGACGTCCGTGAAGTAATTGAAAGCTGCTTAGATGACGAGTACTTTCTTGAGACACGAACAGATTTTGCTCAAAATCTAGTTACTGGTTTTGGGCTTCTTAACGGACAGTCTGTAGGCATTGTGGCTAATCAACCGCAATCTATTGCCGGTACATTAGATATTCCTGCTTCACAGAAGGGCGCAAGATTTGTAGCTTTCTGTGATGCATTTAACCTCCCAATTATCACTCTTGTTGATACCTCTGGTTTCTATCCTGGTAAAGATCTTGAATGGAAAGGGATGATCCGTTACGGCGCCCAAATGGCCTTTGCTTATGCCCGCGCTACAACACCACGCATATGCGTCACCTTAAGAAAATCTTATGGCGGTGCCTACATTGTGATGGATTCTCGTTATATGGGAAATGATGTAATGCTCGCCTGGCCTTCAGCAGAAATTGCAGTAATGGGAGCTAAGGGGGCTGTTGAAATTCTTCATCGAGACGCTAACGAAAATGAGAGAGAAGATCTCATCGAGGCATACGAAGAGCGACTACTCAATCCATACGTAGCTGCAGAACGTGGAACAGTGGACCGAGTTATCGACCCTGCGGATACCCGAATGGAAATAATTAAAGCACTCGAAATGCTTCTCGGGAAGCGCAAGAAACTTCCTCGACGCCGCCATGACAACGCCCCTCTTTAGAAAGTTTGTACGACTTTAAAATAAAAAGTCGCATTTTTCTATTTTTTCGACTTGCTTTCGGGCTTTAACGCTCAGGTACAGTCAAAAAAGTCATATTCATTGGTTAAATGACTAAAGAACAAAAAAATAAATTGATGTTAGAAAGGCTGCTAGGTGCCAGAATCAATCACCATTACTGACAACCGGACAGGTGAATCGGTTGAAGTCCCTATTGTAGATAAGGGAGTGGATGCCAAAGCTTGGAGCACTTTACTTCCAGGGATTTGGTTCAACGACCCTTCCTTCGGCTCTACCGCAGGGGCAGAAAGCGATATCACCGAATTAGATGGTGGAGCCGGAATTCTTCGATACCGCGGTTATCCCATTGAACAAGTAGCGACGTCTCTCAGTTTCTTAGAAGTGACCTATCTTCTGCTTTTCAACAAATTACCCACTAAAGAAGAAGTGGACTCTTTTGCTTTAGAAATTGCCGAACAAGCGCCAATCCATGAAAATTTTCACAAACGTATTCTTGAAGGGTTTCGTGATGACGCTCATGCTATGGGTGTTCTTATTTCAAGCATCGCGGCTCTTTCAACATTCTTTCCTGAAAGTAAAGACATTGATAACCCTGAAATAAGACGTCTTCAAATGGTGCGCCTAATTGCGAAGATGCCCACCTTGGCGGCAAGTGCCTACAGGAAGAACGTCGGCGCCCCTTACGTCCAGCCTGACCCGGATCTTGACTACACAGGAAACTTCCTCACCATGATGTTCTGCCATCCCGACGGAAGCTATGACATAGATCCTGTGTTGCGTGATGCTCTTGACCTTTTGTTTGTCCTCCATGCTGATCATGAACAGAATTGCTCCACTACTACAGCTCGTGCTGTCGGCAGCGCTCATGCAGACCCCTACGTAACGATTGCTTCCGCAGCTTCAGCTCTTTATGGCCCACGTCACGGCGGGGCAAATGAAGCTGTTTTACGGATGCTTGAAGAAATCGGTTCTTACGATCAAGTAGATGATTTCATTGCCTCGGTTAAATCTGGTGAAGGAAGACTCATGGGCTTCGGGCATCGGGTATACAAGAGTTATGATCCAAGAGCAGTCATCGTTAAAGAAACCGCGCATCGTGTATTTGAAATCACTGGAAAGAATCCTTTACTTGATATTGCTCTCAAATTGGAAGAAGTTGCGTTAGCTGATTCTTACTTCATAGATAGAAATTTGTATCCAAACGTTGACTTTTATTCGGGACTTATTTATCAGTCAATGGGGTTCCCTGTCGAAATGTTTACTGTTCTTTTTGCCATTGGACGCACTCCAGGATGGCTTGCCCATTGGGACGAAATGCTTCAACAAAACTCCCGCATTGCTCGACCTCGACAGATTTACACTGGGCCCGCTGAACGAGACCTTCCCACCCGTTAACTTACTAATTGAGGTCTTTTTGAGGAGTTCTCCTCTGAATAATGCATCATGGACTGTATGAACGAATTGTTAGATGCCGCTAGTTCTGTTTTTGACGATGTTGTTGCATTTAGACGTGATATCCATCAACATCCTGAATTAGGGCTCGATAATCCCCGTACGCAAGAAAAAATTCTTGATGCTTTAAGCGGCTTACCTCTAGATATCAGCACAGGTGAAGAGTTGACTTCTGTGGTGGCAGATTTGGACGGGGCTAATGATGGGCCGACCATACTTTTACGAGCTGATACCGATGCTCTTCCAATGACTGAGGATTCAGGTGAGTCTTTTTGTTCTTTAGATTCTGGTAAAGCCCATGCCTGTGGCCATGATGCCCATACGGCGATGCTTGTGGGTGCCGCACGTTTACTTTCTCAACGACGTGAAGATATTTCTGGTCGTGTACGTTTCATGTTTCAACCAGGTGAGGAAGGAGCTGGTGGGGCTCCAATTATGATTGAAGAAGGAGTGCTAAAAGATGTAGATCGAGCTTTTGCTATACATATCACTCCAAATATTCCTACTGGATACGCTGCTTGCCGCCCGGGCCCATTCATGGCTTCTACTGACACTCTGCGAGTTACGGTCACTGGAAAAGGTGGGCACGCTTCAACTCCTTATCTCTGCACCGACCCGATACCTGCAATGGCAACGATGATCACCTCTCTTCAGACTGCCGTCACTCGTGAAATCAATGCTTTTGATCCTGCTTTGATAAGTGTCACGCATGTAAAAGGCGGCACCACTACGAATGTCATACCAGAAACTGTTTTCTTTGAGGGAACTATTCGGTGTGTATCTGAAAGAACGAGAGATAAGGTCCGTGACGCCATTCGTCGTGTGTGCACACAAATTGCTTTAGCTCATGACTGCGAGGCTTCTGTTTCTCTTGAGGAGGGTTACCCAGTAACCGTGAACCATGCAGATCAATCTGATTTTTTTGGGAAAGTGTGCAAACAGACTCTTGGGGAAGGAAAGTTTTTGACTATGCCATCACCAGTTATGGGCGGTGAAGACTTCTCTTATGTCCTGCAACAGGTTCCTGGTGTAATGGCTTTTTTAGGAGTTTGCCCTGACGATGTAAAAGACAGCCTCCAAGCAGCTCCTTGTCACTCTAACCGTATGCGATTGAACGAAGCCGCCATGATCAATGGCATGGCATTACATGTGGGGATGGTTCTTAATGACTGAAGAAAATCCTTTTGAGAACTTTGAGGTGCCACCATTTAACGAACTTATGTCTTTGGAACCTCATGGGCCTGATGTATATGTAGGGACAAGCCCGCATTATCCCTGGGGCCGTGTATACGGAGGTCAAGTCGTGGCGCAAGCTCTTCATGCTGCGGCTCTAACTGTTGAAGAGGGATACCATGCTCATTCCTTACATTCCTATTTCATACGGGGCGGGACTAGCGACGAGCCGATTCGCTTTGAAGTCGACCGGATAAGGAATGGACGCTCCTTCGTTACCCGGCGAGTAGTGGCTCGACAATCTGATGGAGCGATCTTTAATCTTTCTTGCTCTTTTCAAATAGACGAAGAGCAAGTTGATGTACAAGAGTCTCAACTTTTAGATGATGTAGGTGAGCCTGGAAGCGGAGACTCAGATGATTGGGGGTTTATGAATCAACGCATCGCCCTACAAGAAAAAGGACGTACCGCTACTTGGATGAAAGTTGCTGACACTATTGGCGATAGTCGAATTCTCCAGTCCTGTGGCTTGGCTTTTGCTTCCGACGAAATGCCAATGAGCACTATTAGACGTTCACATCCGTTATTAGAAGGAGTTGAGCGAGGAGATCCTGCCTATTACGAGACATTTATCGGCGCCAGCCTTGACCATGCCATCTGGTTTCACCGGCAAGCGAAAGCAGATGACTGGCTACTATATGACTTCCGGTCACATGGATTAACTGGTGGTCGCGGTCTCGCCACCGGAGAGATTTTTACCCCTGATGGGCTTCATGTGGCAACCGTGGTGCAAGAAGGACTCTTCCGGCAACGAACAAGATAGTTACGAGTGAATATTCAATACCGAAACTGGATAAAAGGTCTCTAATTTATGGAGTCGAAACGTCTTCTTAAAATCATTTTGTTGATTGTATTTATAATAATCACTACCACTGGTGCCATTGGTTTAATTTCCAGCTTGATAGAAGCTGTTGATAAAGGGTTTGACACCCCCACGGACCCTAACTGTGTCACTCTTCAACTACAAGGAGCAACAGTCGAAGACTGTCCCACATATTCAAGTGAAGTCAGTGGCTTAATTATTATTAACGCCATTAACACAATCATATGGTTTGGGATTCTTTGGCGAAGAAAAAAACGATCTGCTACGCCATCACCAAAGTCTCCATATGAAATGTCTACAGAATCCAGAAAAAAGCGTCAAAGAAAATCAGAGACTGATTTTCCAGACTTTGATGATGGGCAAGGCTCCATCTTTTCTTAACCACTCAAAAATCAATTAATAGCAATACTTCCACACAAAGAGTAAGTTGTTCTTCATACCTGGGGGGGGTACAAAATGGATGATCCAACACAAGAAAAATCTTTCTCTTGCCCGAAATGCCATGGAAATGAATATGAAGCTGGCCAAATAAGAACTACTGGTTCTGGTTTAAGCAGATTCTTGGATTTGCAAAATCAAAAGTTTGGCTTTGTAGCTTGCACAAATTGTGGCTATACCGAGTTTTATCGTATGGACGGCAAAGGTGGTCTAGGCACTTTCTTTGACGTTCTTACCGGCTAAAAGCAAAACAACTCCTTTGAACTGGTGAGCCAGACGACACATGTGTTGTCGGTCACCACAACCATTAATTCTCTTTATTTCACGCCAGAATATAGAGGTTAATTTCAGGAGTTTTAATGATTTGCGAAGACACCCCCATAGCTTTGAATGAGATCGAAATTTTTTCTGGTCTCACTAAACAAGAATTGCGTTCAGTTAACCGTCTTATGGCCACGGTTAACGTCAAAGCTGGTCGTCACCTTGCTCGCCAAGGCGAAAAAGGACGAGAGTTCATGGTCATCAGGCAAGGCGAAGCGACGGTGAACCGAGACGGCAAGAAACTAACCAAACTCAAAAGAGGCGATTTCTTTGGTGAAAATAGCGTAATTGCCGATGTCCCTCGTACCGCTACTGTCATCGCCGACACAGACATGGTTATAAATACCATGAACCGTCAAGAATTCTCTATTCTCCTCGATCAAGTTCCACAATTCGCACGCACGGTCTTAACAAACACTGTTCAACGCCTGAACCAAAGCGGGGACTGTCAAAGCTAAAAGGGCACCTTCTTTTTAGAAAACTGAAGATAAGTTTTCTATATGGCCAAGAAACCACGCATCATTCTTGATTGTGATCCAGGCATTGACGATGCTTTCGCAATTGTCACTGCTGCAAAATGGGCTGATATTGCGGGACTAACTACGGTTTCTGGAAACGTCTCTTTAGATAAAACTACCGCGAACGCTCTACGGCTAAGGACATTACTTAATGCAGATTTCCCAATCCATGCCGGAGCGGATAAACCTCTTGAAGCCCCTCCTCTTTCCGCTGGGCATGTTCATGGAGAGTGTGGTCTCGGAGGAATAGATCTTCCGCCCCCTACTAAAACTCCTGATTCCTCTGATGCGGTTGAATTCATTATTGAAACAACAAAAAACGAGGAGGGATTGCATCTTGTTCCAATCGGTCCTTTAACCAACATCGCCCTCGCTATTCAAGCTGAACCCAGCATTGCTGAACGAGTCGCTTCAATCACGTTCATGGGAGGTAGCGCTGGTGGTTTAGGAAATGTGACCGCTGCCGCTGAGTTTAATATTTATGCAGATCCAGAAGCAGCTGAAGTTGTCTTAACTAGTGGGAGTCCAGTCACGATGATTGGTTTGAACCTCACCCACCAAGTTCAAGTCGGAAACAAAGAAACCATAGAATGCCATGCAATAGACACTCCCGTTGGTTCAGCTATGGCTTACTTGCTTGATTTCTATGCAGAATTTTACCGGTCGCATCTTGGGACAGATACCGGATCGATGCATGATCCGTGTGCTGTACTCGCCGTTACCCACCCACATCTTTTTGGTTTTGAGAAAAGACATGTTGATCTTGAAACCGGTGGAAAACATACGCGTGGGATGACTCTTGTAGATGAGCGAGGTCAAGGATCAGACTCAGAGCCTAATTGTCTAGTTGCTTACACGATTGATTCTCAAAAAGCAGTTGATTTGATTATGCAAGCTGTTGCTGAAATGTGACTTCAGTTAGGTGGACAGTGAAGGGTTGCGGCCCATCCTCCTGTTGTGGGAACAGTTGAAAGTCCAATAGTGCCTTGAAGAATCATTGAAGTCACTTCAGATGGAACAGTGTGGTTTGGCGGTATTTCCCAAACTAATCCATGTTTGGCATGGTCTTGACGTGAGATCCAGTTCTCTGGAGGCTTGACACCTAATCCTTCAAGTTGATCTGAAGCTCCTCTACCTGATCCATGAGCTATCCCTACTGAAGCGAGACTCTGTTTGCTTCCTGGTACGAAAGTACCGACAGGGACTTTTGGCCCACGGGCTGAAAACCAAGCAAAGAATCCTGGAACTTCATTGTGGTCTTCTTCGTCCACCGAGGGTTCAACATTGATCCAACCATCTTCTAGGTCAATAATTTTTTTGATCGCTAACTCAAGATCTTGATGCGATTCTGAATCAATATAAAAAATTTCTGTTTCGTATTTTGTCATTAAATTTTCTTTGGTAGAAGTTCAACTATTAGTTCTTGAACATGTTGTTTTATCTGGTCGCGAACAGTGCGAACCATCTCGATTCCCTGGCCGGCAGGATCTTGAATTTCCCAATCGATGTATTGTTTACCTGGGTAAACTGGGCAGGTGTCTCCACAGCCCATTGAGATGATCGCATCTACTTCACGAACAATTTCATCCGTCCATTTTTCAGGTTGCTGAGTAGTAATATCTATTCCTACTTCTGACATAGCTTCGGCTGCAGCCGGGTTTATTTGTTTTGCAGGAGATGAGCCGGCTGAATAAACTTGTATTGCTTCTCCTGCTAAATGACGCATCCATCCAGCGGCAATTTGTGACCTCCCTGCATTATGCACACAAAGAAATAGCACACTTGGCTTTTTTGTCATATCACTACTTTAAGAGACGTCACGGCGATTAAATACAATGAATCCAAGTATTGCGAATGCACTGGCTATAGCAAATGCTATAAATCCGGCTACAAGGTAAGAATTTGCTGAAACTTCAATCCAGTATGTTTGCCCGAAACTGCTTTCTTTAACCCACTTGGTTGTATCGGACTCTGAAAGGAAAGCTCCGGCATTAAATAGAGGGTCCCATGGTGCGAGCCATTTGATCCAAACGTTAATGATTATGCCACCAATGATTTGGTATCCGAGAAGAGACATGACCGCTCCGGCGGTATGGCGGGTGAAAATGGCGACCGTTCCGGAAATAATGCTTAATAAGCCTGCTGCGATGCCGATTCTTCCCGCGGTTGAAAGTAAATCAATCCAAAATCTTGCGTCTACGCCTTGTGTTGTTCCTTTAACTAATGCGGTGGGCCAAAGTGAGAAAGATATTGCGAGACTCCCGATTGTGGCTACCAACGCTGACCCTATGAATGTTGTGAGATATTTTGCGAGAAGTACTCTGTTTCTTCGTGGTTCCCAGAGAAGGACTTGTTCTATCGTGCCGAATCTGTATTCAGCTCCGAAGAATGAGGCCCCAATGAGCCCACCGGTCAAAATAGCCAGAATGCCTCCTATTGCTGGCAAGATTCCTTCTAGACCTCTGAATGGTTCGGTTCGATTTGGTTCAGGAGCAGGTCGTGTTTCAGACCAATCTTCGGTGCTCTCTCCGAGGAGCCAGATGATTTGGAAACGGTTATCCCCCATCCGGCAGGTGCCTTCCCAGTCGCCCTCATAATTTGATGTCATCTCTAAACATCTTTCAAATTCATTCTGATCAGGGGCTGAATGTTTATCCGTAACTAGAAAGGTGATTGTTCCGACTAATACTCCAATTCCTATGGCTATGACCAGAAGTGTCCGAGCCATTCGACGAGCGAAAAATCGTTCGAGTTCTGATCCAAGGAGCCTGAAGAAAGTTTTCACAACATGTCTCCTGATCTTCCTTCGGTAAGTCCAAGAAATACTTCTTCTAGATTTCCTTCTTCGGTCCGTAGTCCGGTGAGATAGATGCCGGCTTCAGCGAGGATTTGAGTTACGATTGCTGGGTTTTCCGGAGCCGGTTTTACTTTGATTTGGTTGCCGGTTCGGGAAGAAACGGTGAATCCTTTTTCTTCTAATACTTTTCGGGCTTCCTCAGTGTTTTCAACTGTGACGATGAGAGCGTTGCTGCTTGATGCGTTAACGATCTTGTCAACCGGTCCTGAAGTAACTACTTTTCCATGGTCAATAATTACCACTTCATCGCATACTTGTTCTATTTCTCCTAATTGATGGCTTGATACAAATACGGTTTTTCCTGAATCCCCTAAGTCCCGTAAGAGGCGTCGCATTTCAACGATTCCGGCAGGGTCTAAGCCATTTGCTGGTTCATCAAGAACGAGCAGTTCTGGATCTTTTAAGAGCGTTGCAGCTACTCCTAATCTTTGTTTCATTCCGAGGCTGTATTTTTTTACTTTTATGTTGGCAGCATCAGATAATCCGACTTCGTTGAGAATTTGATCTATTTCCTTTCGTTGTACACCGTGAATGCGGCCGAGAAGTCTGAGATTGCGTCGACCGGTAAATTCTTCGAAGAATTTTGGGTTTTCAACGAGTGCTCCAACTCTTGCGAGAGCTTGAGATGCTCCGTTTGGCATTTCAGAACCTAGGAGAGAAATAGAGCCTGCTGTTGGTCGGATTAAGCCAAGCATGCATCGAATTGTGGTGGTTTTACCGGAACCATTTGGTCCGAGGAAACCTACGACTTGACCCGGTTCTTCGATGTGTAGATCTAGAGTATCTACCGCCATAGTGGGACTGTGGCGGAAGCGTCGATACTTCTTACTCAATTGGGAGATATTCAATATCGACATGTCAAGATTCTACCCTCTGCCCCAACAATGCTCTGATGGATACCAGTGACTTTTCCCTGACGGGGTTTCATAAAGCAGGTATGCAGCTATGAGTACTTGAGCTACTGGATCGAAAATGTCAGCACCCGGAATTCCTGCCGCTTCTGTTCTCTCTTCCCAAAACTTTGGAAGATGTTGAAACCATCCAGAAGCGCCGCTTTCTTCGTTATATGCGTCAGTTTCCGTGTCATCGGGTTCTCCCAATGACTCGCATTTGACAACCCGCAACGCCCACTCTTTGTCTTCGGGTTTGAAATACGTTTCTACCAATGTCTCCAGTGTGAATGGTTCAGTTTCAATTTCGATTATTTCGGGATCAGGAATCGTGGTCGTCGTAGTCGTAGTCGTAGTCGTAGTCGTTGGGTTTAATGCATCCAGCGATCCGGAAATGGCATCCGTTCTAGGAGCAGTTGAGCACCCAGACACGAGAACAGCAACCAAGAAAACTAAACGAAGGTGAGATAAAGAAGACATGCATTGAGAAAACAACTAAAGGGCTTTCTCAAGACTACTCTCTGAGAGATAGGGATTTCGGTCACTCTGATTTGCTGAGAAGAATCGGCTTATAGACTGCCTGAGTTTCCAAATATTACTATGCGGTAACATCAGATAAGATTGCTATTAACAAATATTTATGGGTACATAAGAGATGACAGTTACAGAAACGTTTGATGAAGAATCCTTAAGAGCGAAATACCGCAAAGAACGCGATAAACGGTTACGCCCTGACGGAAACGACCAGTATTTAGAACCCAAGGGACGCTTTGCCTATCTTCTTGAAGACCCTTATGTAGCGAAAGTGGAGCGCGAACCTCTTTTTGATGAAGTAACCATTGCTTTCATCGGAGGTGGCTTTGCTGGATTATGTGCGGGTGCTCGCTTGAAAGAAGCCGGAGTAGAAGACGTTCGCATTATTGAAGGCGGCGGAGACTTTGGTGGAGCGTGGTATTGGAATCGCTATCCCGGAGCGATGTGTGACACCGCTGCGATGGTTTATTTACCGTTGTTGGAAGAAACCGGTCATATGCCAACAAGAAAATATGTGTTCGCTGATGAAATTTTCGCTCATGCACAACGTATCGGTACACAATTCGATCTCTACGAGAACGCTTTGTTCTCAACCTCTGTTTCAAAACTTGAATGGGATGAAACACAAACAAGATGGATCATTCACACAGACCGCGGGGATGCCATTAGAGCAAAATTTGTTGCTATGGGCACTGGGCCGCTGCAGCGTCCGAAACTCCCTGGGATTCCTGGCATAGAAACTTTTGAGCGAGAAAGTTTTCACACCAGTCGTTGGAACTATGACTACACAGGCGGCGATCCGACTGGTGAACC
>CATISD010000145.1 GCA_949538625.1 Acidimicrobiales bacterium AG-410-I20 | reverse complement strand
CAGCAGCCTCTTCAACTACCTCTTCAGCAGCCTCTTCAACTACCTCTTCAACTACCTCTTCAGCAGCCTCTTCAACTACCTCTTCAACTACCTCTTCAGCAGCCTCTTCAGCAGCCTCTTCAGCAGCCTCTTCAGCAGCCTCTTCAGCAGCCTCTTCAACTACCTCTTCAGCAGCCTCTTCAACTACCTCTTCAGCAGCTTTTTGTTTTTTCTTCTCACTAGGTTGAGGAGGGACAAATGCTTCACCTGAGAAGCTTTCCCATGCTCCAGATATCTGAAGTAATTTCTTGACTCGTTCTGAAGGCTGAGCGCCATGCTGAAGCCAGTGAACAGCTCTCTCATTTTCTATTTCAATTACTGATGGGTCTTGGCGAGGGTCATAAAATCCTACTACTTCTATAAATCGACCATTTCGCGCTTTTCGCGAATCAGCTGCTACTACTCGGTAGGTTGGTTGTTTCTTTTTTCCCATTCGCATGAGGCGAAGTTTTACGGCCACAATGGCTCACTCTCTATTCGTTTCTTACCACTTAATCTTATGGCTTAATTTCTGATGCTAAGAATATGCATCCAGTCGGAGAAACATTCTGCCCGATTATAGAGAGAATTCCGCCTTTTTTTGGCATATCTAGAATTAAGAGAAGTCGAAATCACTTAAATCTAGATTTTTTAGGCTTTCTTTTACTGAATCTTCGCCTAAGCCAGGGAGAGAGAGGCCTTTCTTTGCCGTTGAAACTGATCCTTTTGGAGAGGTTCGACCACCTTTTTTCTTATTCTTGTTTTTCTTTGATTTGCTACTCTTGGGAGCCTTCTTCATCATTTTTTTCATTTCACGAAATTGTTTTATTAGTTGTGAAACTTCAGATGGCTGTGTTCCACTACCTTTGGCAATACGAGCACGTCTTGACCCGTCAATTATTTCTGGTTTGACTCTTTCTAGAGAAGTCATGGATTGGATGATTCCTTCTAACCGGTTTATACGCCTTTCTTCTGCCTCTCCATCTATCTGTTGCCCAGGTTGCGTCATACCTGGCACCATGCCCATTACATTGCTGATCGGACCCATTTTTCGTATTTGCTGAACCTGATCAAGAAAATCATCTAGAGTGAAAGTCCCCTCAAGCATGCGCTCCATTGCTGCCTTAGATTTTTCTTCCTCAAAAGCTTCTTCAGCTTTCTCTATGAGAGTTTCGACATCACCCATTCCAAGAATTCGACTAGCTAGTCGATCCGGATGGAAAATTTCAAAATCTTCGACTTTTTCCCCAGTCGAAGCAAACGCTATGGGCTTACCTGTAACTTCACAGATTGATAAGGCCGCCCCACCTCTAGCATCACCATCAAGTTTGGTGAGGATAACTCCGTCATATTCAACACTTTCATAGAACGCTTCAGCTACTGTCGTAGACTCTTGTCCGATCATGGCATCCACAACGAGGAATGTGTAGTGAGGAGAGAGTGTTTTTGAGATATCACTTACTTCTTCCATCATTAGTTGGTCGATCGTAAGTCGGCCTGCTGTATCGCATATCACGACATCTCTACCCAAACTTCTTGCTTCTTCTAATCCAGCTTCAGCGACACTTACCGGATCCGAAGTTTCGCTGAAGACTGGCACTCCGATTTGAGAGCCAAGTGTTCTTAATTGCTCAACTGCAGCTGGGCGAGCTAAGTCTGCAGCGACTAGTAAAGGGTTTCTCCCTTGTCCTTTGAACCATTTCGCAAGTTTGGCAGCTGCTGTGGTCTTGCCTGACCCTTGTAATCCCGCGAGCATTACTATCGTTGGGGGCTTTGAAGCAAAAGTAAGTTTTACTGATTCTCCGCCAAGAATATTTGTCAGCTCTTCTGAAACAATTTTTACTACTTGTTGGCCGGGGTTGAGCACGCCACTTACTTCTTCTCCTAAGGCACGTGTACGAACTCTTTCTTGAAAAGTGCGCACCACTTTTAGGTTGACATCAGCGTCAAGAAGGGCTGTTCGAATTTCTTTTAATACTTCTTCGACCTCTTCTGGTCCAAGAAGGCCTTTACTTCGTATTTTTTTTAGTATTCCGTCGAAACGGTTTGTAAGAGTTTCAAACATAGCTTTGATCGTTCAAATGTTAATCAAACAGGGCGTTTACAAAATCAGTTGGCTCAAACGGTAAGAGATCTTCAACTCTCTCTCCTATCCCAACGAGTTTTACTGGGATTCCTAATTCTTCGTTTATTGCGAATATGATTCCACCACGTGAGGTCCCATCAAGTTTAGTGAGCGCAACACCGGTAACTTGTGCAGCCTCAGTGAATTGTCGAGCTTGAATCAAACCGTTTTGTCCTGTGGTTGCATCTATAACAAGTAAAGTTTCAGTCACAGTGCCATCTCCTTTTTCAGCAACTCTCCTTATTTTTTGAAGTTCTTCCATGAGATTACTTTTGGTATGAACTCTGCCAGCTGTGTCAGCTAGCACAAGTTCAACACCCTTTGATGCTGCGTGTTCAACTGCATCAAAAATTACAGAACTTGGATCTGCTCCTTCTGATCCACTTATAACCGTTGATTCAGATAGTTCTGCCCATTGTTTTAATTGTTCCACTGCAGCTGCGCGAAAGGTGTCCCCTGCTGCAAGAACTATTTTTTGACCCATGGAATTTCTTTGGCTTGCAAGCTTGCCAATAGTTGTTGTTTTGCCTACTCCATTTACTCCTACAAATAGCCAGATACTGAGAGAAGAGTCTTGCCTTAGTTCTCTGTTTGAAGATTCTAAAGAATCAATCATTTTTCTTTGCAGTATTTCTAGGACTCTTTCTGGGTTATTTACTTGTTCTTCTTTAGATAATTGACGAACTTCGTTTATTAGTCGATCTGTTGTAGTTGCTCCAACATCTGCTAGCAGAAGTGCTTCTTCTAAGTCCTCCCAAATTAATCCATCCACCTCATTCCGTGATCGAAATTTTGTGAGACTGCCTGTGAAGGACGCCCGAACTTTCCCAATACGACTCGTGAATGTCATAAGTTTTATGGCTCCGCTAGAAATTTATCTAGGTCGCCCAATGTCACTTCCGCGCTAAATAGTTCGTTGTTTCGTTCATAGTCAAGAGTGATTGTCATACCAGGCAAGCGAAGTTGAATATCTGCCCTTAATGATTCCATTGTTAATATTGGCCGACTCTCTGATGCAACAATGAGATCTCCGATTTCAAGGCCAGCGCGATCTGCAGGAGACCCTTGAGTTAGATCAACTATTATTGCTCCCCCTCTACCATCCTCTGGCGATTCTCCTCTAATACCTAGCCATGCTGTTCCTACGGGTTCACCCGCAATAAGCCTTTGCGCCACTAACACGACGGTGTCGCTTGGCAAAGCAAATCCAACCCCGACGTTTCCCTCAACTATGCCGTCGGTATATATCAAGGTATTCATGCCAATGACTCTGCCGTACCTGTCGGCTAAGGGCCCACCAGAATTTCCAGGATTTATAGGAGCGTCCGTTTGAATTGTAGAGATTCCAGCACAATCGGCGCTGTTGAAGCCGCCGACTTCACAGCCATAAGAAGAAACGACCCGACCAAGAGCACTTACTATTCCCGATGTAACTGTTTGCGAAAGATCAAAGGGGCTTCCAACTGCAACTGCTAACTGTCCTACTTGGATATCGTCGCTCGGAGCAAATGTCGCGGGAGTTAAGTTCTCAACTTTTTCTAGAAGTTTCACTACGGCAACATCACGCCGGATATCAGAACCAATGACATTAGCTTCAATTTTTCGCCCATTTGGAAGAGTGATCAGAACAGATTCTGCATCATCTACTACATGACCATTAGTAGCTATATGCCCATCTGCGTCAAGAATAATTCCTGATCCTTGACCTAATGTAGGGATCTCTACTAGCACAACTGAAGGAGAAACTGCTTTGGCGACTTCTACAACTGGCTCTTCACCAGGGCTTTGGACTGGAGTCTCTCCTAGTTGAAAAGTGACCTGAGATTCAATAGGTGGTTCATCTTCAGATAAATACATAAAGAGACCGCCAAGAACTAGTCCGGTAGCTAGAAGAAAGAATGCTGCAAAAATTTTAAATGCATTTTTTCGTCTTCTCCAAAAAGAAGGAGAATAGCTCTGAGACTCTTCTAATAATTCGCTGCCACTATCTATTGAAATTACGCTCTCAGCCTCATCTTCCTCAAATGAAGAACTCCCGATCATATGTTCTTCAATATCATTTTCTTCCATGGCTCTAACCTAGACAATCAAGATCAAAAATAAGCAGCAACTACAAAGTAATATAGCGAGGTAACCAAATGGTGAAAGTGGCACCGCTTCCTAGTTGAGACCGAACGGTTACTTGACCGCCATGACCTTCAACTATCTGCCGTACAATTGCTAAACCTAAACCAGAACGACCAGATTCTTTCGCTTCGGAAGCATTCCCTTTCCAAAAACGCTGGAATACTCGTTCAAGATCTTCTGTTGATAGTCCGGGGCCATTATCTTCCACTGAAATCCAGACTTGATCTGTGTCTTGGCCTCCAACGACTTTGATTAAGCCTTCCATTTTTTGAGCGCCAGTGATACGTATTGCATTACTTAGCAGGTTCGCTAATGCTCTTCTTAAAGCTGCTGCGTCGCCAATAACTTTTATCTGCGGTGACATCTCTAGTGTTAATGAAACATTGTTTTCTTTTGCGAAAGCAGAAAAATCTTCAACTGTTTCACTCGCAACTTGAGACAAAAAGATGGGCTCACGATGAACAGCACGTCTTTCATGATGAGCCAATAACAAGAGGTCATCTACTAAAGCTGACATTCTTACTGCTGCACGGTTTGCTACTTCTCCTGAGAATCGGAACTCTTCTAAATTCGCTTTGGGATCGTTTAAGACAACATCAAGATTCGCGCGTATGACTGCTAAAGGGTTCCTAAGTTCGTGAGAAGTTTCTTGAATAAATTGCCTTTGCCCTTCAAACGCTTGGTCGAGACGGTCAAGCATTTGGTCGAATGTGTCTCCGAGATCGCGTAATTCATCTGCTGGTCCTCCTAACTCAATTCGACGAGAAAGGTCGGTTGCTTGTATATCTCGTGCTACCGAGGTGATCCTTCCTATTGGGCGAAGAACTAGCCCAGATACATACCATCCAATCAACATGCTGGCAGCAAAGAGGGCTAGAAGAGACCATCCGGAATAAGACCGTAACTGGTCTAGCGCTCTCTGATTTACCGCCTGTTCAAAACCCACTAACTGGGTTTTATGGTTCTCTGTTAAATCTGTGACGTTGTCAATATCAGTAGGGGTGGAAGAGAATTCACCTAATTCATCCACCAAAATCTGGAATGCTGCATCTCGTGACATTGGTTCATCTGAAAGAGATACAGAAAGGCTTAAATAAATCACTCCTACTCCTAATGAAGCAAGTCCAAACAGCAATATTGAGTAAAGAAAAGCTAGGCGAATGCGTAATCCGCTTAAAGGTATCCGAGTTTTCTTTTTCACAAATTCGGCTCTTCTGATAATCGATAGCCACGACCTACAACGGTTTCTAGTATTGAATCTCCTTGATCAAAATTGACTTTTCGACGAAGCGTTCCAACAGTTACTCGAACAGTATTCGTAAATGGATCCGCATGTTCATCCCAAACATGCTCTAACAAATCCTCTTGCGAGACAACGTCCCCGGGGCGAGACATTAAATAGCGCAGAACTGCAAATTCTTTTGCCGTTAAATCAAGAGTCCGATCATCGCGTGTAACAATGTGTCGTGCAGTATCCATAATTAGTGAACCGACTTGTAAAACAGCGCCACTACGACCGCCGTCTCGACGCAGCAAAGAACGAATGCGCGCTGCTAACTCATCAAATGCGAAGGGTTTTACTAAATAGTCATCAGCGCCCACATCTAATCCAGCGATTCTCTCCTCGATAGTATCTCGGGCAGTAAGCATCAGTATCCGAGGGATTATCCCTTCAGGGGGATTTTCACGTAAGACTTTGCAGACTTCAAGTCCATCTATATCGGGCATAGTCAAATCTAAACAAACTAAGTCATATGCTGTATACGAAGATTTGTCTATGGCTTCTTTACCACTAGTGGCTATATCTACTGCATATCCTTGACGTCGTAAACCTCTTGCTATGGCTTCTACAAGGTCTACTTCGTCGTCTACGACAAGAATTCTCATAATGTGACGCTACATCGTGAAACGGACTTGTCATAGTCGCTCTATTAAAGAATCAAGAGTTTGTTACAGTTTTCATCGTTTCTGGTTCTAATTTGATCTCTGGTCTTTCAACTCTTTCACTTACAACACGGGATGAGCCACCTGGTGCCATTGAGACTCCATACAAACAATCTGCAGCTTCCATTGTGCGTTTTTGGTGGCTAACAATCAATAATTGAGCATCATCTCGGAATTGTCCAACGAGCCCAAGAAAGCGATGCAAATTAACGTCGTCTAATGCAGCTTCTACTTCATCCATGACATAGAAAGGTGAGGGTCGACTCCTAAAGACAGCAAACAAGAAAGCTAGAGCTGTTAACGACCTTTCTCCACCAGATAGGAGGGAAAGTTTTTTGACATTCTTCCCCGATGGGCGAGCTTCGACCTCGATTCCTGTTGACAAAAGATCTGAAGTATCAGTTAACCGAAGCACTCCTGTTCCTCCCGGAAATAGGCTTCCGAAGAGACTAGTGAAGTGCTCAGAGACTTCTGCCCACGCTGAAGAAAAGACCCTTACAATCTCTTCATCTATCGAACGAATAACTTTTCGTAATTCGCGCCGAGTCGCCCGAACATCTTCAAGTTGCTCTTGTAAAAACTCGTATCGTTCATTGAGCGCTTCGAACTCTTCTAATGCCAGTGGATTGATTGGACCCATTATCTTCAGGTCATGCTCTAGTTCAGAAACTCTATTGGTCTCTGATACTCCTGATGGGAGCTCTGGTTGAGGCTCGTCAAGTATTGCTTCAGGTTCTCTATCAAACTCTGTTCGAATTCTAGACACCAAGTTTTCGAGACGTAATCTGGTCTCCGCTCTTTCTATTTCAAGTCGTGATTGGCGCTCTCGTAATTGAGATATCTCACGTTCGCTTTCCAAGCGTTCACGACGAATTCCATCTAACCGGATTACTGCAGCTTGCACTCGATCTGATTGTTTTTGTCTCTCGAAACGGAGATCTTTGAGACGCATTTCAATTTCACTGATTTCTAGATCTAAAGCCTCAATAATTTGTTTATTAATAGTTTCACGTCTATCAAGCTGCTCTCTTTGGGCCGAAGCTTCAGAATGTATCTCCTCCAGAGATGCCAACTGATTTTTCTGATCATCTAATCTTTTGTTTATTGAGGATTGTCGTGCGGCAACATCCGCATATCGAACTTCATGTTCTGTTCTCTTTTTAGAAATTTCTTCCATTTTTTTGTCAAGTTGATGACGGTCTTGAACCATCCGCTGAGCGGCTTCAGTCTGTTTCTCCTCATCTTCTTCGAGTTCTAAAAGACGCTTTTCAAGTTCAGAAACTCGAGCGGTTTCATTTTCTATCCTTTTAGTTATTTCTTTTGATCGATTCTGAAGACTATTTATTTCTGCAGCTAATTCACGGCGCTCAGACTGCAACTGTTGTAACGCCTCTGCAGCTGCACTGAATTCATTATCATGATCATTAAGCGACTGGTTTACTCGATGTACTTCTTGATCTAAGTCAGCTGCTCTCTTCTCAGCCTCTTCAAATGCTGACTTTGCATCTGTTCTTTCCATTTCAGCGGCTACTAAACGGATTTCAGCTTCAGCTAACGCTGCTCCAGTAGCCCCACTTCGGCCCCCTCCTATCTTCCATCCTGAAGGCCCAAACCGATCACCGTCCGTTGTAACAATGATTGTGTCGGGGTTAGCGATGGCCAAATCAATTGCCACAGCACTACCAGTAGTAACGAGAGCGACTTGACTAAGAAGTCGGTCTAGCAATTCATCTACATCTGGCATACGCGCCCTTACATGCTGGCGGATTGAAGTCGCTATATCCGATTGCACAAGATTTGAAGTAATTCCATGAAGACTCAGAACTGCTGCACTGAAACTGCCGCGTTTCAAAGCCTCTATAGCTTTGATCGCTTGATCTGTCCCTTGAACCACTACGGCGTCAAGAGCTTCACCAGCTGCTGCTTCAAAAGCAGATTCATAACCCGCATCTATCTCAACTAAATCAAGCAAGGTTCCCAGCACGCCATCAATTTCGGCAAGATGACTAGCGCCAGCTTTTGAACGAGCTTCGTCTAGTGCTAATGCTAAAGCTTCAACTCGAGCACGAATAGTTCTTAACTCTGCTTCTGCAGCAACTAGACGCTCCCATGCACTATCTCGATCTTGTGAACTTTGGCTCGCTTGAGACTCCACTTCCAACATTTCTGCTACAAGAGGCTCTTCAACTACATCTCCTTCGGAAAGCCTTTCACGTAACTTTCTTGCCTCTATATCTAATCGCGCATAGGAGGCATCAAGCATTGACAGTCGTTCTGATACCCCGTCTCTTTCGGTTTTGAGTTCATTTATTGAAGATCTAAGCGCCCCAAGTTCCCCTCTTACTTCAGAAGCTAGACCTTCGGAAGCGGGCATCCCATCTCCCCATTCCAGACCAAACGCATCTCGTTCTTTTTTTAGTTCTTCCTCTAACACAGAGAGACGTTCTGATTCGGGAGTGAATGAGGCAACTTCTACCTCTATCGCTGCTAGTTCTGCTTCGGAGCGTGCTATTTCAGATTCAAGGTCTAAAACAATCTGATAGGAGTTAGCAGAGCGTCGATCATTTTCTATTCCTCTTAGTCTTTCAATCACGATTCCTCGTAAGCCTTTTGCTCTTTCACGTAATGACTCGTGTTGGACTAACTGATCACTTAATTCATCTCCACCACGGGCTGAAAGCTCGGCTTCGGCCGAAACTACTTCTGTGTCAAGTCGTGAGAGATCACCTTTTAAATCACTTTCTTGGCGAGTTAAATCTGTTCTCTGTTTTGCCTCTGTCTGTGTGCGTTCTCTAAGTTCTGTCAACTCTTTTGAAGCGCGATAAAGACGTAACGCAGTCAGTTCTCCAATCAAGTCGCCATGACGGCGAGCTGCTTCGGCTTGTTTTTCTAATGGTCGAAGTTGGCGCCTTACCTCACGCTGAAGATCTCCAAGACGATTGAGGTTAGTTTCAGTTGCTTTAAGACGTCTCTCTGCTTTCTCCTTTCGCTTACGATATTTAAGAATTCCCGCAGCATCTTCAATGATCATGCGTCTTTCTTCGGGTCGAGCATTCAATACAGCGTCTATTTGACCCTGTGAAACAATCACATGCTGTTGGCGCCCAACGCCCGCATCTGAAAGAAGTTCTTGAATGTCTAGAAGGCGACAAGGTGAATTATTTATCGAGTACTCACTATCGCCGCTTCTAAAAAGCGTTCTAGTGATTGTTACTTCAGAAAATTCGATCGGTAACAGGCCAGATTCATTATCAATGGTTAAAGAAACTTCTGCTCGGCCTAAAGCCGGCTTTGATGCTGTTCCGGCGAAAATAACATCATCCATTTTTTGAGCTCGAACTGCGCTCGGCGCTTGTGCTCCTAATACCCAGGCAATGGCATCAACCACGTTTGATTTACCAGAACCGTTTGGACCAACAACTACAGTAACGCCGGGTTCCATTTCAAGCGCTGCCACATCGGCAAATGACTTAAAACCTTTGATGGTTAATCGTTTAAGAAACACCAGAAACGACACTAGCGTTTCTAAATCACATCGGTGTTATTTATCTACTTCTATGTGAAATTTTTTTCACTGACAGTGTTGATACCTAGACCTGTGTTTCACAGAAGTAAGTCCATCTGCCTTTATATTTTTTCCTCTTTATTGGGGCCCTACTTCGTTGGCTGAGGTCCCCATGGCGGCCATAGACTGCCAGATGCTCTTGATAAGTTCCTGGGACTCCGAAAATATCGTTGAAAGGCCGCTCTTCTAGGTGTGTCCCACGGTATCGGAGCCCCTCATGGATGATCTCCACTAGCGCACGATGTAAGCGGCGAATTTCTTGAGTTGAGAGTGAATCACTCGCCCGATCGTGCTTCAGTCCAGCAGCAAACAGAATCTCATCACTGTAAATATCTCCTACCCCAAGAACTACTTCGTCATCACAAAGTAGTTCTTTCAAATCTACCGAGTGTCCTAATACTGCGCCTGCAAATGCAGGGAAAGGAATTGGATCTGCTATCGGGTCCATACCTAGTCCTCTTAGCTCAGGCATCTCTTCAAATAGGTCATCACTTGGGACTACACAAAGTTCAGAGTTTTTTCCAGAGTCCACCAATCGAAGTTGACCTCCTTGCGTGAAATCAATCGTGAACTCTGTTCCTTTCGTCACCTTTGCTTTTGCAGGAACACGTTCGAAGAAAGCACCTTCTCCAATTTTCATGACTAAATAATCATTTTTCATCATCAAAACAAGAGCTAAACCGGCGCGGCGTGCGGAATTGATTTTTTGGCCTGACAACGCATCGACAAATGCCTTCCGACTTTTATATCTTGGTAGAAGATTCATTGAAGAAACTTCTACACTTTTAATTTTTCGTCCGGCGACATCTTTCTCAAGGTCACGCCGAATTATTTCTATTTCAGGAAGTTCTAATGGTGTGCTCACAATACTTCTTTCAACGATTGATATTTGTTTCTGGGATTAATACTTGACAAGCAATTCGAGCTGCCTCTTGTTCTGCCTCCTTCTTTGAAGTCCCAGCACCAGGACCGAAAGTCTGGTCTTCAATTTGTGCTAGTGCAGAAAATTCTCGATCATGATCTGGGCCTTTAGCTTCAACTTGATAAGTAGGTGCTACACCAAAATGTTGAGCAGAAAATTCTTGGAGGCGAGTTTTGTAGTCGTGAATACCAGGGTCCATGGAGGCTTCTATAATTGCATCTTTGAAGAGTCTCTCTATAACCTCAGTGGCTGAAGATATTCCTCCGTCTAGATAAATTGCTCCAATAATTGCTTCAAGAGCATCTGCCAGAATGGAAGACTTACTTCGGCCTCCTGAAGATTCTTCGCCTTTTCCAAGGCATAGCGCTTGACCAACACCAATTTGTTCAGCTATCTCTGCAAGCGCTTTTGAACTGACTACGGCAGAACGAATTTTAGCTAACTGTCCTTCTGGAATATCTGGATTAGATAGATAGATATTTTGAGTTACCACTAGCCCTAATACAGCATCTCCTAAAAATTCGAGGCGCTCGTTAGAAGTCCCACCAAATTCTGCACACCAAGAACGGTGAGTCAAGGCAGATGCAAGGAACTCAATGTCTTGAAATGTGTAACCTAGATCCTCAATCTGTTGGGTCTGTTTTTCCACTGACCCTGCAAGACTAGAATTGTCAGCCAAGGCGAGAAACGACATAGTCCACCGCATCGCGTACTGTTCTAAGATCTTCTAGGTCTTCATCCTCAAATCGGAATCCGATAGATCTTTCACTTAGCTCTTCTTCGATCGCTTCAACTAGTTCAATCAATGCTAAAGAGTCGGCTTCAAGGTCATCAGCGAAAGAATCCCCTTCTCCGATCTCCTGGGTCTCTATTTCTAAAATGTCTGCGAGTCTTTCACTTATAAGATTAAGAATTTCGTCACGGCTCATAGGATCTCCTTGGATATGTGTTTCAGCAGGCACGGTTCCTCCGGACTGTAGATTGTGTTTCTTTAACACTAAACATCAATTTGCAATCTTACCGGAAGAAACCTACTGCTCAGCAGATGCTTAAATGTACTGAAATATACTGAGATGCTAGATATTGTCGCTCACGGAAGCCGTAATATTTCCAACTACATCTGCTTCAACCATTTCAGCCGCAACATTAATTGCATTCTCTATAGCTAATGCACTAGAAGAGCCGTGACTAATTATGCAAACCCCTTTAACTCCAAGGAGCATTGCTCCACCGTAAGAATCTGGGTGAAAGACTTTATACAGTTCGTCCAGTTCCGGGCTAAGCACTTGAGCGGCCTCAGCGGCTTCAGGTCGTTCACCAAGCGCGGTAAAAAGCGCCATCATTAAGGTCTTTAGAGATCCTTCAAGAGTTTTTAGTGCGACATTTCCAGTAAAGCCATCTGTTACCACTACATCCACTTGGTCTGACATCAAATCCCGACCTTCTACATTGCCAAGAAAGATCGAGTCAGACCAAGAGACCTTGGACATTTCTTCGTATGCTTCTTTAATGAATGGACTGCCCTTTCCAGGCTCCTCACCAATGGAAAGAAGTCCCACACGAGGTTGCTCAACATTAAGTCGGAGGCGAGCAAACACTGAGCCCATCTTGGCAAACTGAACTAACCATTCAGGTCTGCATTCTGCGTTTGCGCCTGCATCGAGAAAAACTGTTGATGTTGAGCCAGGAGTTGGGATAAGTGTTGCAATAGCTGGTCGTGCGACTCCTTTGATTCTTCCCATTCGCAAAAGCGCACTGGCCATAGTTGCTCCTGTATTTCCTGCGCTAACCATTGCTGATGCTTTGCCGTCTCGAACTGCTTCAGCCGCCCGCACCAGAGAGGAGTCTTTCATCTTCCTGACGCTAGATCCCGGCTCAGCATCCATGGGGATTGCTTCCATAGCAGGAATGATGTCAAGATCTCCAGAGTTTTGAATCTTGCCTGGATCTCCTACAAGAACTACTGGTATGCCATGTTTTTCGAATGCTTGTCGTGCCCCTGCAACAATTTCATCCGGGGCTTTATCCCCTCCCATCGCATCAACAGCTATTGGCGACAGTGGAGGCATCAGATCTATCTATTCAACATCAATGGCTTGTTTGCCTGCATACCATCCACAATTACCGCAAACTCGATGTGGCCTTTTTATAGCGCCACACCGCGGGCAAGTGCTTCGAGATGGAGCGCTCAGCGTCCAGTTCGAAGCTCTTCGGCTTCGTCCTTTTGCTTTTGAGGTTTTCTTCTTTGGAACAGCCATTTTCTGGTCCTTAATTGATTTATTTACAGGTTACGCCAATTGATTATTAATTTGACGAACTAGCAAGGTTAGCGGAACTAAAAGTATTTGGTGGCAGTGACTTAAGCGGAATTATCTTTGTCGAACTTTAATTGATCAAGAACTGCCCAACGCGGGTCCTTTTCAAAGTCTTTCTTTTCAGTATTTGCCTGCGTTGGAAACCTTTGAGGGTCAGGGCCTTGACATTCCTCTGAGCAGAGTGGAGAAAACGGTAAAGCCAACAAAATCGAGTCTCTAACCACTTCTTCTAAATCAATTGCCTCCTCTCCATCAATTTCTTTGAAAGGAAAGGCGTCTTCAACGTTGAAATTAACTTCATCCTTGAATTGATTAACAGAAAGAAAAATTTCACTAATAGAGAGTTCTAATTGTCCAGAAATTTCCTCAACGCAACGCCTGCATTCTGCGCTCCAACTGGCGACAACTTTCCCAGCAACTAAAACTTCTTCTCTGCTCAACTCGACGGTGAGGTCCAAACCTACACGCCCCTCTGGAACACGAGCTGTAGAAATCTCTAAGCCATCTAGGGAGACCTCTTTATTTACATGGTGAATTTTTTCTGGTCTACGCTTAAGTAGCGTCAATGGGAAAATAAGATCTTTACCGACTGACTTATTAATAGTCATCATTATCTGAGATGTTGTCCTGATCAAAAAGCGCTGCGCCAGAACTAGAACTACTCTCTGCAACTTCTATTTCACGAGAATCAGTTTCTAAACTCTCTTGATTTCGCCCTGTTCCTGTCTCTTGCAGTTTCCTGCGACCTGCTGCAATAACATCCTTTGCTTCTCCCAGAGCTGACTCAAAATTTTTCAACTTTTGGTCACAATAATCTTCTGTTTCTAAGCGCATCCTTCGGCTCTCTTCTCTGGCTGTTTCAACAAGTTGTCTTGCTTTTTGTTCAGCAGTTCTTACCACTTCAGTTCTTTGCACTAAGCGCTCAGCTCGAGATCGCGCCAACTCAAGAATTTCATCTCCTTCTCGAGTGACTTTGGCTAAAAACTCTTCGCGCTCTTTTAAAAGCCATCGGGCGTTCCGTAAATCATCAGGCATCCTTCGCATCGCCTCGTCAATCATTTCCAAAAGCTCTTCTTTGTTGACCATTGATGAAGCTGAAAGTGGCATGGCGCGAGCATTCTCGATGATGTCACGCGCTTCGCGCAAAATAGCCTCTACTTGCGGAGGGCGATACGGATCAGGCTCCGAAAGCTGAGAAAAATCGTCTGTCACGATGGCAGCTTTTCTTTTAATTTCTTGTAGACAGGGTCAGGCACCATATCTTCAACATTTCCGCCGAGTCGCGCCACTTCTCTAATCAAACCTGAGGCCAAAAAAGAACGGCGCGAAGCGGTTGGAAGAAAAAGGGTGTGAACCCCAGAAATAGCCAAATTGGTTTGAGCCATTTGTAGTTCAGATTCAAAATCTGACACCGCTCTAAGCCCCTTAATTATAAAGTCCGCTCCTTCTTCTTTTGCGAGCGTGACCACTAATCCATCGAACATAGTTGTTCGAACATTCGTCAAATGTTTGAAACATTCATCTAACAAACCCATTCGTTCTTCTAAAGAAAAAAGTCCTCCTCCTTTAGAAGGGTTCATTAGAGTTCCAACGACAACTTCATCAAATAGCGAAGCTGCGGTTTCAACCATTTCTACGTGCCCGTTATGTATAGGGTCAAACGAGCCTGGATACAAAACACAAGTCACTTGGCAAACCCCCTTTTTCTATGATTTGCTCTCCTGGTCTCTAATAACTAATAACACCACGGTAGCCCCATATTGTCTACTTCTTTGAACATGCCACCCATTCCCCGGCTTAATTTCTCGATTTGATTCGACTACAACTACTTTTGCTTCAAGAACATTGAATATATTTTCCCATTCATCAAATTCGTATGGTGGATCCAGTATGACCAAATCCCAAGGGCCAGAATTATTACGAAGCCACCTAGTTGCTTCGTCTATGTGGACTTCTGACTGCTCACCAAGTCCACATTTTTCAATATTTTGACGTACAAGTTTTGCATTTCGTGAAGACTTTTCTACAAAAACTGCCTCTGCAGATCCTCGAGACAGTGCTTCAATTCCTAATGCCCCAGACCCCGCAAATAGATCAAGAACTTTTGCATCTTCAATAGCGTCAAGACTGTAAAGAGCATTAAACATGGCTTCTTTCACACGACTACTGGTAGGCCGTACTTGGTCGCCTTCTGGCGAATCCAAACTGCGCCCCTTCAACTTTCCGGCAACTATCCTCATACAACAGTATGGTGCGTTAAATGAAAGCTCCACAAACAATTATATGTGTTGACTGTGGTGGGAAATGTTACCTCCTCCCTCATCCCGACTCAGAATTCGAACCTGGAGATTCAGTGGCTTATCGTTGCAAAGACTGTCTCGATAGATGGGATATTGTTCTACCTGAATTCGATGACGAAGAAGAAACGTTTAGCTAGGTAACTTCAAAATTCTCATGATTTGAGAAGATACTCGCCGTCTGAATCTTCAAGAAAGACAGAAATTTCTTCTTTTAAGTTCTGATGGCGGACTAAATCTAGATCTTGACTAACCATTTCTACTGCGACCTCTCGGGCGATCTCTACCCATTCTCGATCTCTACGCAAAGAAGCTAAACGTAAGTCATTGCGCCCTTTCTGGCGATCCGCCATGATCGTTCCCTCTCCACGTAATTCAAGATCTACTTCAGCTAATTCAAATCCATCTGTTGTCTCCACTAAGGCCTTAAGGCGTTCTTCTCCAATAGCAGTTCCTGGCTCTCCGACTAAAAAACAGATACTTGAACTCGAACCACGCCCTACCCGTCCACGCAATTGATGAAGTTGAGCGATTCCAAACCGATCTGCGTCTAAAACAACCATGACGGTGGCATTAGGAACATCCACACCTACCTCTATCACCGTTGTAGCCACAAGAACATCTATATTGCCTGCTCGAAATTTTTCCATGATTTCATTTTTTTCATTAGTCTTTATTCGACCATGCAAAAGTTCAACACGTAAATCAGGGAATACCTGTTTTGATAAACGACTAAATGTTTCTTCTACGGAACGGACATTTAGTGAATCAGATTCATCAATTAATGGACACACAACATATGCCTGCCTACCTTCTCTAACCTCTTCAAATATTGATTCCCATGCTTCCTGTTCTTCTCTTACCCATAAAGTTCTAATCGGAATTCGGCCGGGTGGCATTTCATCCAAAACTGAAACATCAAGATCTCCGTAGACAGTCATTGCTGCTGTCCGAGGAATTGGTGTGGCTGTCATCACTAACACATTCGGAGCCACCCCATCGGACTGTTTTTCTTTTAACGCTGCTCTTTGATCTACTCCGAATCGATGTTGTTCATCAATCACGACTACACCTAATGAGGCAAACAAAATTTCATCTTGAATCAAAGCGTGGGTACCCACGACAATATCAATCTCGCCATTGGAGAGTTTCTGCAACAACTCTCTTCGGTAGATCGCTGAAATGTTGCTTGTTAAAAGTTCAATTCGAAGTGGGCGTTGCTCAAGCAGCGTTAAGTCGTCTTTGACCTCTATATTCTCTAAAAGTTTTGAAATACTTGAATAGTGCTGTTCAGCGAGCACCTCCGTTGGAGCCATAAAAGCTCCTTGATAGCCACTTTCTACCGCCGACAGTAACGCAGTTACAGCAACTACTGTTTTCCCAGAGCCCACATCACCTTGCAATAAGCGATGCATGGGCGAATGGCTTTCTAAATCTCCTGAAATTTCATTAATTACCCTCTTCTGGGCATCAGTTAGTTCATACGGGAGTTCTTGATGAAATTTTGCTTCTAACCCCCCTGATGACTTGTGACTAATTCCTTTCGTTAGTTTCTCCAATTGAATCTTTCGCTGCACTAATTCAAGTTGAATTCTTAAAAGTTCATCGAAAACAAGTCTTCGTCGTGCTTCAGCTACCTCCTGCATTGAGTCAGGTCTGTGAATCTGATGGAATGCTTTTGATCGATCAACGAGGCGGTATCTATCTCTAATTTTCTCCGGGACCGAGTCTTCAAATCCTCTAACCTTCATAACCCGTCTTAACGCTTCGGCGATCAATGTATCTAAATCCCAACTTTGCACTCCGGCGATCTCTGACTGAGGGTAAACCGCTACGATTCTGCCGGTTCGGTCGCCGACTAAATCTACGATGGGATTTGTCATCTGCTTGTGCCCTTGGTAAAGGTCAAGTCGACCAAAAATAATTATTTCTTTTCCTTCAGAAAGTTGTTTAACGCGCCAAGGTTGATTGAAGAAAACTAAACGCATAGACCCTGTTTCATCGGTCGCTGATACTTCAACCAAAGAACGACGGTTGCGCATTCGTCGAGTTGTTACTTTTGAAACGGTAACGAGGATCATACCCTCCTCACCGACAGTCAAATCATCAATGTTGATTTGCTTACTGCGGTCAATGTACCTTCTTGGGTATACAGTTATTAAGTCAAGTACTGAAGTTACGCTAATTTTTCCAAGTGATTCGGCTTTTTTAGCATTTACTCCATTGAGGTCTGTTACGGGTCGTTCCTTTAATTCCCGAAGTGTGACTCCTTTATCAGTCACAGTAACTCTCTATTCAATTCCAAGAAAATACTGATACAAAGGTTGTCCACCAAAATGGGTTTCTAATTCAACCATAGGATGTTCTTTTTCGAGCCAAGAAACGATTTCCGATGTTGTGGAATCTTCTACTTCAGCCCCAGCTATCAACGTCACTAATTCATGATCTGCTATTAGTTCACTAATTAGTTGAGTCGTGGCTCCAAAGAGAGAGTTCGCAATTACTTGGACTTTGCCATCTGAAAGCCCTAAATAATCGCCTTCGAAGATTTCCCCCGCGTCACTTCCAGAGTCTCTTACAGCGACTGTCACCTCTCCTGCAACTACCTGAGAGGCAGCGACAGACATCCCCTCTAAGTTTTCTTCTGCAGTTCCTTGTGGATCGTATTCCAAGAGAGAAGCAAACCCTTCAGTAATTCCCTTTGTTCTGACAACACGGACGGTTTTAGATGTCTGTCCATCTACCTGTTCTGCAACAGGGATAATGTTTCCGTTATTAGGAAGGATCACTACTTCATCAGCAGGAACTGTTTCGACGGCCTCAAGTAGTTGCTCTGTTGACGGATTCATTGACTGGCCACCAGCAATCACTTTCTGAACTCCCAATGAGTGGAAAATATCAACTATTCCAACACCATTTGCTACAGCGACAACAGCACAAGGAACTGGGGGTCCCGCTTCCTCTTCACGGGTTTCCATCATTTGTTCGCGAACCCATGCTTGTTCTTCTGCTTCTTCCAGCAAGTCAGAAACACGAATTTTATAAGGGCGGCCAACACTAATTCCTGCTTCTATGGCTGCACCTATATCGTCTGTATGGACATGACAGTTCCATGTGCCATCTCCTCCAACTACAACTATTGAATCTCCAATCTGATTCCAATTTTCCTTAAATGAGGGAATGAGTTCGTCTTCAGCTTCAAGGAAATACATGACTTCATATCTTGGACCCTCAATAAGAGACTCTTTTGTTTCATGCGACTCTCCTACCCCGGTCAAAGAAGAATTCACTTCTGGGGCCTCAGGCAAGGGGCGCCCGTCAATTACGTTTAGAAGCGCGTCTAGTAAAAGCAAATACCCGCTCCCTCCAGCATCTACCACTCCTGCCTCCGCTAGAACTGGAAGCATGTCAGGGGTGCGAGCCAATGCATCTTTCCCGCGTTCAAGTGCTACTTCAATAATCCCGAGAAGATCGTTTCCTTCTCCTTTAGCAACTTCAGCTGCTTCAGAAGATTCTCTTACCACAGTCAAAATTGTTCCCTCGACAGGTGTCATTACAGCGCCATATGCTGCTTCCGCTGCTTCAGAAAGCCCATTTGAAGCAGATTCAGCATTCAAAGAACCAGCACTTCCTATCTCTGAAGAGAAAGCACGAAGAACCTGTGAGAGTATTACTCCAGAGTTTCCTCGCGCTCCCATTAGAGAGCCATGAGCAATCGCAGATGTAACTTCCGTAATCTCGGCATCTTCTGGTAGTTCATTTAGTGCGTTAACTACTGACTCTGCCGTCATGGCCATATTCGTACCCGTATCCCCATCAGGAACCGGATATACATTGAGCATGTTCAAGGCTTCGCGATGAGCTACCAGCGCCACAAAAAACTGGTTCATAAAGCTGCGAATATCCTTCGCTTCTAACTGAGAAGTATTAGCCACGAATCCTTAGCGTACTCACCTTGTTCGCTTCGACCATCCATCCTTGCAAACAAAGATTTGAAGTAAGGGTTAAAAAGGCTCTAGCCTTACTGAGTTCCCTTATAGTATTTAACTATCTGAAATGGGATTATTGGGGTAAGAAAATGGCAAGGTTCAAAAAACTGCGAGGTGAACAGCGTGCAAGGTGTTATTAAGTCTTTTGATCCTGGTACAGGTGATGGAATCGTTATAGAACAAACCGAATTTCACGAGTACGATCTCGCCGAAGACGCTCTTGAAGGTTCTATTTTCCGTATGCTTCGACCTGGCCAGCGTGTGATATTTGAGTTGAATGCCAATAACTGCGCTACTTCTCTTTCTTTTGGTTCCGAAGTTGATATGGGGACACCGGAAATTTAGTAATCCTGAATGAGACATACGGCACACCCTAGATTTATGCATTTGCCTTCGATCGCGAGTATGAATTAGGAGATGGCTTCTCAAACCTCCAACAAAGACCTGATTGGGTGGGTCGACCACTGGGCAGAAATTCTTAATCCAAAAGAAATTTACTGGTGTGACGGGTCCGAAGAAGAAGCTGAAAATCTTACATCGCTCCTCCAACAATCTGGAACTTTTCAAAAATTAAATGAGTCACTACGTCCCAACAGCTACTTAGCGTTATCAGACCCTAACGATGTAGCGCGAGTCGAAGACAGAACCTATATCGCTTCGAATGAAGAACTCGATGCCGGCCCTACAAATAATTGGCGTGACCCAAATGAGCTAAAAGAAGAGATGATGTCTCTTTATAAAGACTGTATGAAAGGACGCACACTATATGTTGTGCCATTTTCAATGGGCCCACTTGGTTCTCCGATTGCCCACATAGGCGTGCAGTTAACTGACTCGCCTTATGTAGCAATCAGTATGCGAGTCATGACCCGAATGGGGAAAGAAGTGCTCGATGTATTAGGCGACAACAAATTCGTTCCTTGTGTTCATTCGGTTGGAGCGCCTTTGCAAGAAGGCGAGGAAGATGTTCCTTGGCCTTGTGATGCAGAAAATAAGTACATCTCTCATTTCCCAGAAACACGTGAAATATGGTCTTATGGTTCAGGATATGGAGGCAATGCCTTACTAGGTAAAAAATGTTTCGCTCTTCGTATAGCTTCAACCATGGCTCGTGACGACGGTTGGTTGGCCGAGCACATGCTTATTCTTTCCATTACTTCTCCTGAAGGCAAAAAGAGTTACATTGCTGCCGCGTTCCCTTCAGCATGCGGCAAAACAAATATGGCAATGCTGGTTCCTACTTTGCCTGGATGGAAGGTCGAGACCATCGGAGATGACATAGCGTGGATGAAGTTTGGAGATGATGGTCGTCTCTACGCTATTAATCCGGAAGCAGGGTTTTTTGGTGTAGCCCCAGGGACTTCAAAGAAAACAAATGCAAATGCTATGGCTTCAGTGAGTAAAAATTCGATCTTTACAAACGTTGCTCTTACCTCAGACGGTGATGTGTGGTGGGAGGACATGACGGACAAGCCTCCAGCGATTTTGACGGATTGGCGTGGCCAGTCATGGACGCCTGAATCTGAGACACCAGCTGCTCATCCAAATGCGAGATTCACTGCGCCTGCTGCACAATGTCCCTCAATCGCCTCTGAATGGGAAGACCCTAAAGGAGTTCCTATTTCGGCAATCTTGTTCGGAGGTAGGCGTGCTTCAAATGTTCCACTTGTTACTGAGGCAAGAGACTGGGATCATGGAGTTTTTCTTGGCTCAATCATGAGCTCCGAAAAAACTGCAGCGGCATCAGGGAACCTTGGTGAAGTTCGATTTGATCCTTTTGCCATGCTTCCATTCATGGGCTACAACGTTGGGGATTACATAAGCCACTGGCTCAAAATCGGCTCTAATGCTGATCCAGAAAAATTACCAAACCTTTTTTGGGTTAACTGGTTCAGAAAAGACGAAGAAGGAAAGTTTCTTTGGCCCGGATTTGGAGAAAACTGTAGGGTTCTCAAATGGGTTCTTGAACGCGTAGAGGGTTCAGGAGAAGCCACAGAAACTGCTATAGGAAATGTTCCATCTCCGAACGGTCTAGATCTAGATGGGCTTGATTTAACCGAATCTAGATTAAGAGAACTGCTTTCGGTGGACAATTCAAAATGGGCTGAAGAAGTGTCTCTTATTGAGAGTCACTTTGCTTTCATCGGTGAAAGACTACCGGATACTCTGATCAACGAATTAGATGACCTCAAGCACCGTCTTCAGTCTTAGGTGTTTCCTAGAAGCATGGCACGTATTCCTAGTCCCATGAGAAATAATCCGGAGCCGCCATACAAAAGATATATGTAATGGCGAAGAGATTGCCGGTAACTATAAGCAATACCGACTGTAACTAAAGCCACAAATCCATAAAACAAGTGAAACTGTGGCGTGTCAATATTCTCCTTAACCATATATCCCACTCCTACAGATACTTGAATAGCGATAGCTGCCTGTGCAATACCTGTAAGCCACCATAAAAATTGATGGCGAACCCTTGTAAATCGGTGCGCAGCGAGAGCCCAAAAGCCTGTAACCCCATTACCAATCACGATTACCCATGCCAAAAGTTCATGGATATCGCGTAACGAACTTAACTGAATCGCTGTGATCATTTGGACATCTATGCGCTTCCCGAGTGCTAGTTGAGTAAAAGATCGCTTCGCAACGATTCTTCTGCAGTTCTTGGAGAATCAGGATCCACAAACCATTCTTTTCCAAAGGCTCTTGCATATTCTTCATTTCCTAAAGTAACAAAAAATGAATCAGAAGCTATTTGGCTGGCATGAGCAGCAACAGCGTGTCTTTTTTGATCTAAAACCGAGATCACATCTACTGCATGAGTTATGTCACTTTCTGCCATTCCAAAAGATTCATCAGAAGAACGTTCTTCTCTTTTGGCCAAATCGCTGTCCAATTCTTGGCCTGCGTCAATATTTGCTTTTATGGCCTCTTCTACCACCCGGCGAATAGCATCTCGATTAAGCGTGACCCAACGCAGCCGGACACCGTTCTCTTTCGCCCATTTCGTCCCCACACGATGCACTTGAATGTGGTCAGGATGACCGTACCCTCCATTTGGATCATAAATAACAATAAGATCGACCTCTTCGTCGTTAAGAATATTTGAGAGCCTGTTAACTGCTGCTTCTTCTTCTGCTTGCCAGAAACATTCCGGATGGGCTGTAGTGCTTGAATCAATCATGCCGCTGTCTCGGTATCCTAAAAATTCAACCCTAGAAACACCCAGAATCTTTCCTGATCGCTCTGTTTCTAGAGATCTGCGGTCTTCTAACTTCTCACCGTCTTTCAGAATTCCTTCAACTGGCTCTCCCTCTTCTCCCCGTGTAGCTACTACAAGGATGACTCTATGGCCGGCTTTAGCCATTAGGGCCATTGTTCCTCCAGTCGAAAGGGCTTCGTCATCAGGATGAGCATGAAAAAAAACAACTGTTGCCATTTTGCTAAGCCACGGCTCCTGATGTGCGAAGAGATTCGGCATCCATACCTGCCTCAATAAGTATCTCTTCTGTATGTTGACCCGGATGAGCGGGTGGTCTTTGAATCGCACCAGGCGTAGCACTTAGCCTTGGAGCAGGCATAGGTTGAGTAAGCCCCGCGACTTCAGTGAAAGTATTTCTTTCAACATTATGTGGATGTTGTACCGCCTCTTCCACTGTGAGGACCGGGGCATAGCAAACGTCACTTCCCTCTAAGATCTCGTTCCATTCATCTCTACTTTTAGTCTTTACGGTCTTCCTGATTTCATTTTTTAACTCTGGCCATTTAGTTCGGTCCATTTGAGGGGCAAATTTTTCAGGGTCTAATTCCATTTTTTCTATCAGTTCGGCATAAAACTGCGGCTCTATAGATCCAAGCGATATGTAATTTCCATCATTACATTCATAAACATCGTAAAAATGTGCACCAGTATCTAGAAGATTGCTTCCACGGTCAGTGGTTTGAAATCCTGTTGCCATCATTCCATGGATAAAACCCATCAGGCTTGCCACTCCATCAACCATTGCTGCATCTACGATTTGTCCCTCTCCAGTGGAGCGCGCATTTAGAAGAGCGCAAACCATTCCAAATGCAAGATACATTCCTCCCCCACCAAAATCTCCGACAAGATTTAGAGGGGGTACAGGCCCAGAATCAGACCGTCCAAAATGCGCAAGCGCCCCAGCTAAAGCTATGTAGTTAATATCATGTCCTGCGGTCTGAGAATAAGGGCCGCTTTGCCCCCATCCTGTCATTCGCCCGTAAACCAAAGAAGGGTTTCTCTCAAGGCAAGTTTCGGGCCCTAACCCTAATCTTTCAGCCACTCCAGGGCGAAATCCTTCAAAAAACATATCCGCGCGTTCAATCAGATTTAACGCTACTTCAACTCCTTCGGGAGATTTTAAATCAATTCCTATGCTCCGTCTCCCTCTATCAATAACTGACAGTGGAGGGTCAGTAGGTCTCTCTGATCTAACTGAAGCTGATCGATCAATACGTATAACATCAGCACCCATGTCCGCTAACATCATCCCGCAAAAAGGCCCAGGCCCTATGCCGGCTAATTCAACAACTTGAACTCCTGTGAGTGCTCCCATTTTTTTTCCTCCAGATTTTCCTTTATTCTGCTTGTAAATTTTCTACATGTTCAACTATTGCTTGAGTGACATGGGGCCAAGAGTCTGGCGGTAAATCGTGCCCCCATCCATCAATAAGCACGAGGTCGGCATTTGGGATTATGGCTGCTGTTCGCTCTCCCCCACTCACATCGATCAAAGTGTCCGCAGTCCCATGCATGACTCGAGTAGGCGAAGAAATCATTTTTATTCTCTCCTCCCTGTTCCCATCAGCAAGAACTGCTTTGTACTGACGATCATACGCGGATGGAGGCATAGGTGACCTATTTTCATATGCCTCAAAAAGTGCTCTTGCGTGATTTTCGTCATGCCATTCAGTACTCGCCCATAAACGACGATCAGATAATTCTTTTTCTATCTTTCCCTTTGGGTCTCGTGGAGGAGGAGCCAACATCGCTTCAAGAGTCTCACCATGTGGGCGCCCGTAATTCGGATTTCCTGTATTTGAGGACATTGATATAAGACTTAAACACTTTTCTGAATGGTTTGAAGCAAATGTCTGGGCAATCATTCCTCCCATAGAGAACCCTGCTATATGGGCGCGCTCTATCCTTAGGAAATCAAGCAGCTCGGACAAGTCTTGAGCCATCTCTGTCAATGTGTATTGATCACCGTCAGGCAATCTGCTTGAAAGACCTGAATCTCGAGAGTCGAAACGTATGATTTGAAGCCCGTGATCTACTAATCCTTGGCAGAGCTCCTCGTCCCATAGAAGCATTTGACTTCCAAGTCCATGCATGAGAAAAAGAGCAGGGTCTGAGTCAGCTCCAAATTTTTCGTAGAATATGTTAATACCTGAAGGCAAAGAGGCTAATGGCATACGACTATCTTTCAAGTTCAAGATGTTTGCTGCAAACCGGGCGATAACGTCGCCTTAATGAGTGAAATCCAGAACTGCACTTTTTCCGAAATGGAATCCGAGATTCTGTATAAGATTCTGCGATTAAGATCTGAAATTTTTGTCGTAGAACAATCTTCTATCTACCTTGATCTTGATGGACATGATACGGATCCTCAGACTCGACACATTTGGATAAACAAATTAGATGAACCCGTCTCATATCTTCGCGTTCTATCAGAGTCAGATGGAAACCGTATTGGGAGGGTAGCTACAAGTGCTGAGTTTCGCGGCCGCGGTTTAGCTACTGAACTTCTTGAATACGTCGCCGACTTAACTGAAGGAAGGTTGACGCTGCATGCTCAATCTCATCTCGCAGACTGGTACATAAGTTTGGGTTATGTTGTAACCGGCGAAGAATTCGATGATGGTGATGGAATTCCACATCTTCCAATGATTTTTATGCGGTAAGCATTAGAGCATGGCTCTTCTCTTGAGTAGGGTGCAATCGTGTCTGAAAATATTCATTTTCCATCTGGAGCTGATGGACTGTTACTAAATTTGAATGAAGAACAGCGCCATGCTGTCACTGCTAAGCAAATCCCACTTGCTATACATGCCGGTGCGGGTTCAGGTAAAACACGCGTATTAACGCATCGCATTGCTTGGCGGATTGCCATGGACCTTGATGACCCCCGTAAAGTTCTGGCACTTACTTTCACAAGGAAAGCAGCAGCGGAACTTAACCACCGCTTACGCGGCCTTGGTATTCGAGATCAAGTTGCTGCTGGAACTTTTCATGCAGTGGCTTATGCTCAGCTTAAAAATTTCTGGAGAGACAAGTCTCTACCCGAGCCGGAGTTACTTACTAATAAATCTGTATTTGTCACTAAATTGCTCCCTCGCGACTACCGCTCAATAAAAGTTTTAGATGTAGTAGGAGAAATTGAGTGGGCAAAAGCAAGACGAATCGGGCCACAAGCTTATGCGGGCATGGCAGAAGAGAATGGGAGAAATATCGGTATTCCCTCTACGCAAATTGGTCAGATTTACCAAAAATATGAAGACCTAAAAAAGGAGCAAAACAAAGTTGACTTTGACGATCTACTTGTGTCTTGTGCTAAAGCCATTCGTTCGGATCGATCCTTTGCCGCTGCTCAACAATGGCGATTCCAACACTTATACGTTGATGAGTTTCAGGACGTAAATTCGGTACAGGTCGATCTTCTCAACTCATGGCTTAACGGTAATGAGAACTTATGTGTAGTGGGAGACCCTAATCAAGCAATCTATGGATGGAATGGAGCAGATGCTGATCATCTTGTACGGTTTGACACTCACTTTCCAGGGGGAGAAATAGTTGATCTACAGCAGAACTATAGAAGCACCCCTCAAATATTACGAACTGCTACTTCTGTTCTTGAAGATAAGACTTTCAAAGCAAACAGATCAAGTGGATCTAATCCAACTATCACTCATTTCTCTTCAGATAAGGACGAACTAACTGCATTAGCTCAAAGGGTTCGTGAAAGCCGTGGCCCTCATGGCCGATGGTCTGATCAGGCAGTTCTGGCTAGAACTAATGCGCAGGTGGAAGCACTGTCTCGTGCTTTTCGTGATGTAGAAATACCTGTTCGAACGCTTGCTGGAAGCAGCCTCTTTGACCGTGGTGATGTTAAAAGAGTCCTGGGTTCTTTTGAGAATAACAACCAGCCGTTAACAGAACTTCTTGGAGATCTACATGTTGATTTTGAAGAAGGCGAAGAATACGAAATCCCTGCGCGTCAACAAGAACGTTTTAATGCGTTTTCTGAAATCAGGGTTCTAGCAAAGGAGCATCTTGCTCTAGATCCAACAGCTACGGGTGATGGGTTTTTTTCATGGGTCAAAACCCATATCCGTACCGTGACCGATATCTCTATTGATGCAGTAGAGATCGCTACTTTTCACTCTGCTAAAGGACTGGAGTGGCCTACGGTCCACATAGTGGGGCTCGAGGAAGGTTTTGTCCCCATATCTTATGCTCGAGATGCTGTCTCTTTAGCTGAAGAAAAACGACTCTTGTACGTCGCTCTCAGCAGAGCAAAAGAGAATTTGTTTGTTTCTTGGGCAGGAGAAAGAAGTTTTGGTGATAAGGAGCCGATCCAAAGAGACTGTTCTAGGTGGCTTGAACAGATTCAAGAAGCGATCAATAGTTTGGATAAGCCTTTAAACAAAGACGGTCAAATTGATCAAATAAGGAAGGCTCGTAGTGGGAAAACTCCTAGTTCCGATTCTAAACACCCTGTAGAAATAGCTTTGCTTTCATGGCGTGGCGAGCATGCTCAATATGCCGGTTTGCAGCCCTATGAGGTTTTGTCAGATGCCGTGTTAGATGCCCTTGCCGAATCATGGCCAACAACCCTTGAGGAAATGGAAAGTGTAAATGGTTTTAGCGCACACAACATTCAGAGATACGGCGAAGAGTTGCTAGATATTTTTCGCCAATTTGATCCTCCAAATGTTAACTCTCAAATTCAAGAAACTTCAGAAGTCACTTCTTCACTAGAGGACTCCAATGATCAAGTAATATCAGATCTAAAGGCTTGGCGAATAGAAAAGGCTGCTGATAAACCGGCATTCACTATTTTTAACGACGAGACCCTTCATGAACTTGCTGAAAAGCGACCGCAGAACTTAGATGAACTTTTATCCATCCGTGGAATAGGGCCGGCAAAAGCTGAAAATTTTGGTCAAGATCTATTAAAATTTTTTAAAAAGTAGCATCTTCGAATTCTTTGATTGCCTTCTTGGGAGCAACTAGTCGCCATGCTTGCTCCATTGCTTCTGCTACTTCTTCCCAGTCCAAATCAATATCTAAACGCATGCCTACCCAGCCAGCTGGGCCTAAATATGGGGGTGCAAAGAAACGATCAGGGTCTTGCTCGACTAATTCTTCTTGGACCCCTGATGAAGCTTTGAACCAAAGGGCTGCATGATTTTCTTTCCGCGATTGTCTCAAAAAAACGAAAGCACTTCTATTTTTTATTGCAAATCCTGGCATACCATGGTTGAATCGCTCTTCAGTTTCAGGCAGATTTAAACAAATTCTTCGCATTTCTGACAAGTAGATTCCTTCTTTAGGTTTGGGACTAGGGGGAGGACCCATTCGAATCAAGTCGCTTTGAAATCTGCAACAACCGGAGCATGGTCGGAGGGTTTTTCGCCTTTACGTTCATTCCGGTCTACGACTATGAATTCTAATTTCTCTGTTAATGGCGCAGAAGTCAGAATTAAATCAATGCGCATCCCTTGCTTTTTATAAAAAGATCCGCCGCGATAATCCCACCAAGAAAATAGTCCTGGTTGATCAAATTTTTCTCTAAACGCATCTACTAAACCTAAATCAATCAAGCTTGATACTGCTTTTCGTTCTTCTTTTGTCACATGCGTCATACCGGCAAAGGCTTCTGGGCTCCAAACATCTCGGTCATCGGGGGCCACATTGAAGTCACCAACTATTGCTACTTGTTCTTTTGAACAGTCGGCATTTGCTTTCAAATCATCTTTTAATCGATCAAGCCAGTCGAGTTTATAGTGATAGTGGTCATGGCCGACTTCACGTCCATTTGGCACATAGCAAGAAGCGATTCGGACCCCTCCACAAGTTGCCCATAGAATTCTTGCATCAGGATCAGGGTCGTCTCTCCCATCTTCAAAACCTTGTCTTACCTTTTCAAGCCCTACTTTGGAAATTATGGCTACACCATTCCACCGGCCTTCTCCATAATGAGCCGATTCATATCCAAGCGAGGAAAACGACTCGTGCGGGAATGCTTCGTCTGTCATTTTTGTTTCTTGTAAACAAAGCACGTCTGGTTCTACAGTTTTTATCCAAGCCTCAACGCGAGAAAGCCGTGCTTTTAGTGAGTTAACGTTCCAAGTTACAATTCGCATGAAATTGACGTTAGCGCTCAACTCAAAGGGAATCCGACAACTGTCGATAATTCTGCAATAGCTTGCTCTGGATCCACGACTTTGATTGTTGACATGCCCATTGCTCGTGCAGGTTTCAAGTTCACACCGAGATCATCTAAAAACACGCAGTTAGCAGGTTCTACATTTAATCGACTACATGCTATTTCGTAAAATTTGTCCTCTGGCTTTCGGCACCCTTCAACACTTGACTCAATAATCACGTCGAACATTTCAACTACTTCTTGGACATCCGCTGAAAGAGGCTGTGATCCAATTGGAGTTATGTTGTTAGTCAGCATGGCCGTCTTAAGGTTGTTTGAGCAACGACGAAGTGCCTCCACCATGTTGGGCCTTAACGCTCCATGTAAATTTTCAATTAGTTTTCTGGCGTCAACCACGAAACCTTGCTCGGCTGCTTCGATCTGGAAAAGCGCAATGAATTCTTCTGAGTTAATTTCTCGGCGTTCAAATTTTGCCCAAGCGTTAGCATCTGGATTTGTAGAGTTCAACGTCCGTATTGTGTTTTGTGGCAATCCAGCTTCAATTTCATAAGCCGCGAATGTTTCAAACGGGCTTGTGAGGATGACTCCTCCAAAGTCAAAAAGAGCTGCTTCAATCATGCGGTTTTATGTTATGTCATTCCCAACAACGGGGCCTAGGTGAACAGGAAGTAACCTCACTTCTGTGAACGCACAATTCATTTACACAATGCATAAGGTTGGTCGGTTTTATCCGCCTGACCGCGAAGTTTTGAAAGACATCACCCTGGCTTTTTACCCAGGAGCAAAAATTGGGGTTCTTGGTCCAAATGGTGCAGGAAAATCGTCTTTACTTAAAATCATGGCGGGATTAGATGAAGAATTTTCAGGCGAAGCTCGACTTACTGATGGGTTCACAGTTGGACTATTAGAACAAGAACCTGGACTCAACCCCGAAAAAGACGTTCTAGGCAATGTGATGGAAGGTCTTGGTGAAATTTCAAATCTTTTATCGAGGTATGACGAAGTTTTAGCCGCATGGGCTGACCCTGAAGCGGACTATGAAAAATTAGGTGAAGAACAAGCAGATCTTGAGCAACAAATTGAATCAGCGGGTGCTTGGGATCTCCAGCGAACTATTGACATTGCGATGGATGCATTGCGCCTGCCGCCAGCCGAAAGTAACGTTTCTCATCTTTCTGGTGGCGAACGTCGCCGTGTAGCTCTCTGTAAGCTGCTTCTATCACGACCAGACCTCTTACTTTTGGATGAACCTACTAATCATCTCGATGCAGAGTCAGTAGCTTGGCTGGAACGATCCTTACGCGACTATTCAGGAACTGTTATCGCCATTACACACGACCGATATTTTCTGGACAATGTCGCTGGGTGGATACTTGAGTTAGACCGAGGAAAAGGTATCCCCTACGAAGGAAATTATTCTGGTTGGCTTGAGCAAAAACGTGCTCGCCTTGAAGCCGAAGAAAAAACAGACTCGGCTAGACAACGGACTTTAGAGCGTGAGTTGGAGTGGGTACGTATGGCTCCCAAGGCGCGACAAGCCAAAGGGAAGGCTCGCTTAGCAGCATACGAAAAACTAGTAGCTGAGGCTGCGGAAGCTGGTCAAAGAGATGGGGAGCTACAAATTACGATTCCCGCTAACCAGCGCCTTGGAGATCAAGTTATTGAAGTTGAAAGTATTTCAAAGGGGTTCGGAGACAGCCTTCTTATCGAAGATTTATCTTTTATTCTCCCTCCGGCGGGGATTGTCGGTGTAATTGGCGGGAACGGAGCCGGTAAGACCACATTATTTCGAATGCTTATCGCTGCTTCAGAACAGAATCAAGATTCTCCATATACTCCTGATTCTGGGGAAATCCGTATCGGTTCAACTGTTGAACTGGGTTATGTTGATCAGTCACGTGAGTCGCTTGACTCGGAACGTTCTGTTTTTGAAGAAATTACTGATGGTCAAGAGTTCATCCAAGTTGGAGCAAGGGAAGTAAATGGTAGGGCGTATGTAGCTTCGTTTAATTTCAAAGGATCCGATCAACAGAAAAAGGTTGGGGAATTGTCCGGTGGAGAAAGGAACCGTGTTCATCTGGCGAAGGTGCTTAAAAGCGGCTCCAACTTACTGCTCTTAGATGAACCAACTAACGATCTAGATGTTGACACTCTTCGTGCTCTTGAAGGTGGGTTAGAGACTTATCCCGGATGTGCTGTGATTATTAGTCATGATCGCTGGTTTCTTGATCGTGTTGCTACTCATGTGTTGGCTTTTGAGGGGAATTCTCAAGTTCGATGGTTCGAGGGAAACTTCGATGAATACGAGAGCGTTCGTAGAAAAGAGTTAGGAGCGGATAGTGCCCCAACTCGTCTTAAATACAAGCCCCTTACTCGATCTTGACTATTTCTCGAGTTAGTTTTCTAGAAGAGTTATTACTTTTGTCGCTACAGCAAACGGAGCGCCATCTTCGGGACTAATGACTAAATCTGGTGAATCCGGTTTCTCGTATGGATCATCTATGCCTGTGAAGCCTTTCAACTCTCCTGCTCTAGCTTTTGCATAAAGTCCTTTTGGGTCACGTTTTTCACATACATCAACTGTGGCATTAAGGAACACTTCAAAAAAAGGTATACCTGCTAGCTCATGCACTTCTCTCGCCATTTCTCGATCTTTGTTGTAAGGACTTATGAGCGGCACCAAAGAAATGAATCCGGCATCAGAGAACAACCGTGCAACTTCTGATACACGACGAACATTTTCATGCCGATCTTCGGCCGAAAAGCCAAGGTCTTTGTTAAGGCCATACCGCAAATTATCTCCATCTAGTAGATACGCAGGTTTCCCAGAAGCAATCAAAAGACGTTCACAAGCAGCAGCAACCGTAGATTTTCCTGAACCAGAAAGTCCAGTAAACCATATAGTTGCACCATTTAATCCCGTAGCAGCTGACCTTTCCTCATGGCTAAAACCATCCGAATTCCAAACGATGTTGGGATTGTGGTCAGCCATGTTAGGTTCCGGAACCGACAATTATGCCTGCTGCTACAGTGGCGTTGGTTGCTTCATCTACAAGTATGAACGAGCCCGTATTCCGATTTCGACGGTATTCATCAAAGAAAAGTGGTTGAGTGCTCCTCAAAGCGATCCGACCAATTTCATTGAGTTGAAGAGAAGATGGACTTTCTTCTCGATGCAAAGTATTCACATCAATTCTGTAATGAAGATCTGTGACCATAACCCGGCTTGACCTTGTTGTATGTTTCAAAGCCAGCTTCATCCGAGGGGTAAGACCTGCACTTTCCGACATCCAACACACCATGGCTTGTATATCTTGACTGGCAACTGGTTGATTATTTGGTCGACAAATCATGTCGCCTCGCGAGATATCAATATCATCTGTAAGGCGTATAGTTACTGCCATTGGTCCAAATGCTTCATCAACAGGGCCATCATAGGAATCCACTGAAGCCACGGTTGAAGTAAAGCCGCTTGGTAGCACCATGACTTCGTCTCCGGGTTTGAAGACCCCTCCTGCTACTGTCCCCGCGTACCCTCGATAGTCATGATGTTCGTCACTTTGTGGACGGATGACATATTGAACTGGGAACCGTGCATCGATATGGTTTCGATCGCTGGCAATATGAACTTCTTCTAAGTGATGAAGCAAAGAAGACCCTTCATACCAAGGCATATTTGCAGATCTTTCTACCACATTGTCTCCATGCAAAGCTGAGACTGGGATGAATGTCAAATCAGGAATCTCTAATTTCATTGCAAAGTTACGGAATTCTTCTTTTACTTCGTTGAATGCTTTCTCGTCGTAACCAATTAGATCCATTTTGTTTACGCATACGACTAGGTGTGGGATTCGAAGTAACGATGCTAGAAAAGCATGCCTCCTTGATTGCTCCACGACTCCATGGCGAGCATCCACTAGAACAAGTGCCACATCAGCTGTTGATGCTCCAGTGACCATATTGCGTGTGTACTGAATATGCCCGGGTGTGTCTGCAATAATGAACTTTCGTTTGGGCGTAGCAAAGTAACGGTAAGCAACATCAATCGTTATCCCCTGCTCTCGTTCTGCTCGGAGACCATCAGTTAGTAATGCAAGATTTGTATAGTCATTTCCCATTTGGACCGAAGTTTTTTCAATAGATTCCATTTGGTCTTGAAAGATTGATTTTGTGTCGTAAAGTAATCTTCCAATCAAAGTTGACTTACCGTCATCAACACTCCCAGCTGTAGCAAAACGAAGAAATTCCATTAGAAATACCCTTCTTTTTTGCGGTCTTCCATAGCTGCTTCCGAGACTCGGTCATCAGCGCGTGTTGCCCCACGTTCTGTTATACGAGTAGCTGACACCTCTTCAATAATTTGTTCCAGTGTTTCAGCTTCAGACTCTACGGCACCGGTGCAACTCATATCCCCCACTGTTCTGTAGCGAACTCTACGTGTTATTACTTCTTCATCTTCGGTTCGAGTTACGAATTGAGAATCAGCGAGCCACATTCCGTCGCGGGAAAACACTTGGCGGTCATGAGCAAAATATACTTTCGGTATTTCAACGTTTTCTCTTGCTATGTATTGCCAAATATCTAATTCAGTCCAGTTTGATATAGGGAAAACCCGGATATGTTCTCCTATTCGTATTCGGCCGTTGTAAAGGTTCCATAATTCCGGACGCTGATTTTTTGGATACCATTGGCCAAAATCGTCACGAAATGAATAAACCCGCTCTTTGGCTCGTGCTTTTTCTTCATCACGGCGGGCTCCTCCGAAAAGTGCATCAAATTTATGTTCTTCAATGGCATCTAGCAATGTTGTGGTTTGTAAACGATTTCGGCTCGCCCGAGGCCCGGTTTCTTCAACAACTTTTCCATCATCAATTGACTTCTGCACTGAGGCAACTACTAATCTGGCTCCTAATTCTTCAACACGCTTGTCTCTGAAATCAAGAACTTCAGGAAAATTGTGACCAGTGTCAACATGCATCACCGGGAATGGTAGACGGGCAGGCCAAAAGGCTTTAGCTGCCAGATGCAGCATCACTATGGAATCTTTACCACCGGAAAACATTAAACAAGGGCGCTCAAATTCGGCAGCGACTTCCCGAAATATGTGAATCGCTTCCGCCTCTAACTGATCTAAGTGATTGAGTTCATACGTAGTGATACTCATGACTTCTTTCCAAAGATTTTAATATTTCTATACATATGCTAACCCTGTCCTTCTAAGATGGTGACCCTTGAAGGTAGAACATGATGACCATTTGCTTGCTGCTGATCTAGCCACTCGCGCTGGAATGCTGCTGCTTGAGCAAAGAGAGCTTATTTCCGAAGACGATTTTGCAGATCTAGGAACGATTGGTGATCAACAGTCTCACCAGTTTCTTATGGACTCTTTAGCAGAATTTCGCCCAGAAGATGCTGTCCTTTCAGAAGAAGGGACAGCGCACTCAGTGCACCCAAACCGCTCCGAAAGCAATCGTGTGTGGATTATTGATCCTGTGGATGGGACAAGGGAGTACGGAGATCCTCCAAGAACTGATTGGGCAGTTCACGTTGCTTTAGTAATTCATCGAGTACCTGTTGTAGGTGCTGTCGCTCTCCCCGCTTTGAATCTGACTCTGTCTACTTCTATTGCCAATCATCAATCTGAAACGAATCTTACTTCTGTTCCAGACTCCCCGCGGTTGGTTATTAGTCGTTCACGTCCTCCAAATGAAGCGGAAATGGTTTGTAATGCGTTATCAGGAGAAATGATTGAAATGGGTTCCGCTGGGGCAAAAGCAATGTCGGTCGTTCGGGGGGAAGCAGATATTTATCTTCACTCTGGTGGGCAATATGAGTGGGATAACTGTGCTCCTGCTGCTGTAGCTTTATCTCATGGACTTCATGTATCACGCCTTGATGGCTCTTCACTTTCATATAACAACTTAGATCCCTGGCTCCCCGACCTATTAATCTGTCACCCAGACTTAGCTGAAACAGTTTTGGAACTTTTAAATCAGAGTGGACGGCCTTAAATGCGACTAGTTATCGCTAAATGCACTGTTGATTATGAAGGCCGCCTTTCCGCTCATTTGCCTGAAGCTGTGCGCCTAATAATGGTAAAGGCAGACGGTTGTGTGGCTATTCATGCGGACGGAGGGGCATATAAGCCTCTCAATTGGATGAATGCTCCAAACCGCCTAGTGGAAGAAGAAGGACGTTGGCGTGTTTCAAATTCTAAAGGTGAAGTCCTAACCGTCTCTTTTCTTGAGGTGCTCAGCGATAGTGCTTATGAGATGGGAGTGGATCCTGGACTTCAAAAAGACGGAGTTGAAGCTCATATTCAAGAGTTACTTGCTGAGAATCCTTCGGTTTTAGGCGAAGGACTCCGTCTAATACGTAGAGAATTTCCTACTGAAATCGGCCCTGTGGATCTTCTTTGTAAAAACGAAGAAGGCATAACCGTCGCCGTTGAAGTTAAAAGACGAGGAGAAATCGATGGGGTTGAACAACTCACTCGATATCTCGATTTCCTAAATCGGGACTCTGAACTTAGCCCTGTGAAAGGCCTGTATGTCGCTCAAGAAATAAAGCCACAAGCAAAGGTCTTGGCTGAAGATCGGGGAATTGAATGTGTAGTAGTTGATTATGACGAGTTAAGAGGAATGGAATCCAACGTATTGAAATTGTTCTGACTCTTCCCGATTCATTTCAAGCGCTACGGTAAAACTTGTGTTAAAACGTCAAGGTCAAAGATGGACCTCGTCTACCTCAATTAAATGGCGTGTGGTGATTGTAGTAAGCGCGACCGCAGCAATTTTATTTCTAGTTGCAGCAATAACTTCTACCGGCTCAGATAAAAAACCGCATGTGTCTTTCATCTCTCTTACGTCAACTATCCCAGTTGCTGCTGAAATAGAAGAAAATGATGCTATTGCACCTACACCTATTCCTTATAGCGACCGGCTTCAGGCAATAAACCATCTAAACCACCTTGTTGAAAAAGGATTTCTTACATTAAGTCCTGCGGGGCCAATTGTTTTTTTCCCCGATGAATTGAGAACTTGGTTTTTTATTGATGGATCATCAATAAAAATAGACAAAGAGTCGGTGAAGGCATCATTAGCGTCGTCCTACAGTGACGCCTTTATTGAAGGCAACGACGTGTGGTTAACAGCCAACGATGATGACTTGTTAGAAATAGTTGGAGGACAACCAGATCTTATTTGTTGCAGTCAAGAAGATGTGAATCGCATAACTGATGCTCTTGATTCAGGTAAAGACTACGTAACTATTGATCTACTAGCTGTCAGCAGAGAGCGTGACAGAGAATGGATAGCTTCAACGGGTGCTTCACATTTAGTGGGAGAATTCACTACCTACTACCCTGCTGGAAGGCCTCGTGTAACAAACATTCACCGCATAGCGGAACTTACTCGGGGTGTTGTCATTGAACCGGAAGAAACGTTCTCTCTTAACGGTCACGTTGGTGAACGAACTATAGAAAATGGGTTTGTTGAAGACGGAGCAATCGTCTACGGAGTTCTCGTACAAACGGTTGGAGGCGGCATTTCGCAATTTGCTACAACATTATTTAATGCTGCCTTCTTCGCTGGTTTAGATTTTGAAGAATATAAAAGCCATTCGATATATTTCCGAAGATACCCATATGGTCGTGAGGCTACGATTTCTTGGGGTTGGCCAGACCTGAAACTCAAGAATGGCACGCCCTATCCAATGGTCCTTTGGACATCAGTTACTCCAGATTCAGTTACCGTGCAGCTTTACTCTCAACCCTGGGTGCTTGGTGAGCAGACTGATCAATTAACTCGACAGATACAACAAGAATGCACAGAAGTGTCCACTGAACGCACCCGAACATGGTTGGAGACAGATACGACCACACTTGATTACTTTGAGGCTCTGTACCGTCCAGAAGGACTGAATTGCGATGGAACACTTTCTGATCCAGCTGCCTGTTTAGTCGATGAAGAGTTAGAAGAACCAGTTGAGTTAGACCCGCGATGCCCGAATTACGTTCCGCCTACCACCACCACAACCACAACCACAACAACCACCACAACAACAACCACAACAACCACCACAACCACCACAATCACCACAACAACCCCCGCATGTGCCTGCATGTTCTTTCTTACATCGTGACGGATTCGTGGTACGCATCACTCTCCAACAAAACCCGAACCATGGCCATCACCGTGTCCTCCAACAACACGCTCGACCCGTCAAACATCATCGCATCCTCAAAGACCTGCAAGGAAAACCGCGACAGTTTTAACACTGGGCTAAAGCGACGGGCAAACATCCAGACCGACACCAACGTGCCGTAATCCACCGCTTCCAACAACAACGGGCGGTGGCGGGCGTGGTAGTGCTTCGCTTCCACCAACGCCGTACTGCCCGTACTGCCCGCACTGCTGCTGCTGCTGCTGCTGCTGCTGCTGCTGCCCTCGTCCCCCAGCAGCAGCGCCGTGT
>CATISD010000144.1 GCA_949538625.1 Acidimicrobiales bacterium AG-410-I20 | reverse complement strand
TCGGTAATTAATTGTCTCAGGCTTTTTAACTTCGCCGTTTGACCACATACGGATACCATCCGGTGTAGCTAAACCGATCTGAATTTGATTGAAATCATTAACATCAAGCACTTGTTTTTCCTACATTTATTTCTATTTCAGGGCTAATACTTACCTAATAACACCAACGTTTCGGCGTTCATCTTCATCATCTGAACCGCGCTCTGGGCGGGACAGATCAATACCGAGTTCTTCCGTTGCACGATAAACGTCTTCGTCTAATTCTCTTATTTCCACTTGTTGACCTGCCTGATCCAGCACTTCAACATCTAGGCACAATGATTGCATTTCTTTAATCAAAACTTTGAAACTCTCTGGAATACCAGGTTCAGGAATATTGTCTCCTTTGACAATTGATTCATAAACACGTACCCGGCCCAGAACGTCATCTGACTTGATTGTGAGTAGTTCCTGTAAGCAATACGCAGCTCCGTAAGCTTCGAGAGCCCAGACCTCCATCTCACCAAAACGTTGACCACCAAACTGTGCCTTACCGCCTAATGGCTGTTGCGTGATCATGGAGTAAGGACCGGTAGAACGTGCGTGAACTTTGTCATCGATCAAGTGAGCCAGTTTAAGAATATAGACATAGCCCAGTGTCACCTCATTGTCATAGGGTTCCCCTGTTCGACCGTTATATAAAGTTGCTTTACCATCCAGACCTATCAACCTGTCTCCGGAAGAAGCCTCCGGATTAATGTTGGTTAATATTTTTTGGATTGTTGGATGTCTTCCTGCTTGATCCTCTTCATCCCAGTGAGCTCCGTCAAAGACTGGAGTAGCCACATGTACTGCTGGAGGTGTAGATGGACGAGTTTTACGTTCCGTTCCTCTAACAGGCTGATCTCCTTCTGTTTGGCCATTGACTTCCCATCCCCAACGGGCGCAGTAACCAAGATGTGCTTCTAGTACCTGACCTACATTCATTCGTGACGGGACTCCAAGGGGGTTCAAAATAATATCCACTGGCGTTCCATCAGCCATATAAGGCATGTCCTCGATTGGTAACACCTTAGAAATAACGCCTTTGTTGCCATGACGTCCAGCTAATTTGTCTCCAACACTGATTTTGCGTTTTTGTGCCACGTATACACGGACTAGTTGATTTACGCCTGGAGGTAATTCATCACCTTCATCGCGGTTAAATACTTTTACATCAATTACCTTTCCGCTTTCACCGTGAGGAACTTTCATTGACGTATCACGAACCTCTCGAGCTTTCTCACCAAAGATTGCCCGTAATAAGCGTTCTTCAGGAGTAAGTTCGGTTTCGCCTTTTGGAGTTACTTTTCCTACCAAGACGTCTCCAGGTCCTACTTCAGCTCCAACTCTGACAATTCCCAAGTCATCTAGGTCTGCCATGATTTCGTCAGAAAGGTTAGGAATATCTCTAGTAATTTCTTCAGGGCCTAATTTCGTATCGCGTGCATCTACTTCATGTTCATGGATATGAACAGAAGTAAGCACGTCGTCCTTTACTAAACGTTCTGAAACAATGATGGCATCCTCAAAGTTGTAGCCTTCCCAACACATAAAAGCCACAAGTAAATTTTTACCTAGTGCTAGTTCTCCACCATCAGTAGACGGTCCATCTGCTAGAACTTGACCTTTCTTTACTTTGTCACCAGGTGAAACCAATACTTTCTGATTAATGCAAGTGTTTTGGTTTGAGCGCTGAAATTTCAACAACTCATGTTTAACTGTTGGTGAGTCATGCCCTTCTGGGATTTTTCTATATTCAACTGTGATGGCTAGACCATCAACTTCAGTAATAGTTCCAGCTTCTTGTGCCAGAATCATTTCAGCTGCATCATGAGCAGCTTTGGATTCAATTCCAGTTCCTATATAGGGTGCCTCGCTTCTCAGAAGTGGCACTGCTTGTCTCTGCATATTTGCACCCATCAACGCTCTATTAGCATCGTCATGCTCTAAGAATGGGATTAGCGCAGTGGCTACTGAAACAATTTGCTTTGGTGAAACATCCATTAACTGAACTTCGTCAGCCGGCACATAAGAAATTTCAGTAGTTGCACCAAAGAACACATCCCTTTCAAGCTGGAGTTTCAAATCATTCAAAGATGCTGCTTGGGGTGATTGTCTTACCAGCACCCTGTCATTTACGAATTTTCCATTTTTGTCAAGAGGCGCATTCGCCTGGGCTACAACATACTCTTCTTCTTCATCGGCAGCGAGATAACGGATTTCATCAGTTACCTTTCCATTCTTTACAACTCGATATGGGCACTCAATAAAACCAAATTCATTTACTTGGCCGTAAGTTGCTAACCCACCAATAAGTCCAATATTTGGTCCTTCTGGTGTTTCAATTGGGCACATGCGCCCATAGTGAGAAAAGTGAACATCTCTTACTTCAAATCCGGCTCTTTCACGTGAAAGTCCACCTGGTCCAAGAGCAGACAGACGGCGGCGATGATTTAAACCAGATAGTGGATTGACTTGATCCATAAACTGAGAAAGTTGGCTTGCTCCAAAGAATTCTTTTATAGCAGCCACCACTGGTCGGATATTTATCAAACTTGTGGGTGTAATTGATTCCACATCTTGTGTGGTCATCCGTTCCCTCACCACTCGTTCTAAACGAGATAAACCAATGCGAACCTGATTCTGGATCAATTCTCCAACCGAACGAACTCGTCGATTTGCAAAGTGGTCTTGGTCATCTAAGCGATACCCTGGTTCACCTTTTGCCAAGTGGAGCAAATACGTACAAGTAGCGAGTACTTCGGAACGAGTTAGAACTGTTTGATCTTCTTGGGGTTTTTCAAGTTCTATATCAAATAGGTCTTCTAATTTTTTTATTTCTGGACCTAATTTACGATTTAATTTGTATCGCCCAACACGAGAAAGGTCATATCGCCGAGATTCAAAGAAAGCATTCCTTAAATAGGCGCGGGCCGCTTCAACTGAAGCTGGTTCTCCAGGACGGACACGCTTATATATCTCTAATAATGCTTCTTCCTCAGTTACATGATTATTTTTATCTTTTTCCCATTGTCCTTCTAAGAAGTCAAAATAATTTACGAGTTTTTGAAGGAAGCCCGGGTAATTCTCTTCGCCATATCCAAGTGCTCGTAAAAGAGTGAACATAGAAAGACGACGTTTTCTTGCAACTTTTGTTCCAGCTGTAACATCTTTTCCAGGTTTTTGTTCTACATCAAATTCGATCCATTCTCCTCTATACGGGTGAATGGTTCCTTTCACTAACTGATGTTTTTGAAGATTTCTTAGTCGGTATCTTTCACCGGGTTCAAAAATAACTCCAGGTGATCGAACTAGCTGTGAAACTATGACTCTCTCGGTCCCGTTAATTATGAATGTCCCTTTTTCGGTCATTCTTGGGAAATCTCCAATAAAGACTGTTTGTTCTTTTATTTCTCCCGTATCTCGGTTCATAAATGTTGCACGAACAAAGATTGATGAAGAGTATGTCATATCTCGTTCACGGCATTCTTCTACTGTGAACTTAGGTGGAGGACATAAATCTTCGTCTTTTGGATCAAAGACAAACTCAAGTGAAAGGGTTTCACTGAAATCGGTTATTGGGCTTATATCTTGGAACGTATCGGTTATACCGTGATTGAGGAACCATTG
>CATISD010000143.1 GCA_949538625.1 Acidimicrobiales bacterium AG-410-I20 | reverse complement strand
GATTTCTGTATGTAGGAGTGGAGTATGAGCGTGGGACTAGTCGCTCTGAAGAAGTAGGGCAGATAATCAAACTTGACCCCTTAGATCAAGACAATCCAATTATTTGGTCTCTGGATGCACGTTCATATATAAATTCTGGAATTTGGGCGACTCCAGCTATTTATAAAGACTTATTAATTGTTCCCACAGCACAGGGACAAATTCTTGGCATTGATCGAATAGAAGGAACCATTCGATGGGAAATCAACCTTTCTAGTAAAGTTTGGTCTTCTCCAGCGATTGTTGACGACATTATGGTCGTAGGAGATTGTCAAGGGAACGTAAGAGCTTTTGACGTTTTAGATACTTCTATTACTCCAAGAGAACTCTGGAGCGTGGACACAGGTGGGTGTGTTGAGGCAACTGCTGTTATTTGGAAAGGCTCTGTTTACGTAGGTTCATGGAGTGGATACTTGCATGCAATTCGCGACTTCGTACAATGAAACTCATTCAGATAGATTTAAAATAGACACGAACAAAAAGTTCTATTTTTATTAGAGGATTCGATACATGGCGGAATATACCGAAGAAGAAATTCGAGAGTTAGCTCGTAAATTGTTAGAAGAAGTAGATCACACAAAGGTAGATCAACACACTTTCAGGGGAGAGCAATTTGATCGAGGGTTAGCATTCATTCAGTTTCCTGAAGGCTTGGGTGGGTTAGGTCTTTCTAGCCGCAAGATGCAAACTGTTGTGGACACTGAGCTGCGTTCAGCTGGAGTCCCTTATCACGACTTAGCAATTAACCCAATAGGCATTGGAATGGGTGGTCCAGTCGTATTGACCTATGCATCTGAAGAACAAAAGAAACGTTTATTGCGACCAATGTTTACCGGTGAGGAAATTTGGTGTCAGATGTTTTCTGAACCTGGATCTGGTTCAGATGTTGCAGGGCTGGCGACGCGAGCAATCCGAGACGGTGATGAATGGGTAGTGAACGGACAGAAAGTCTGGACAACGCTCGCGCATGTAGCTCGATGGGGAATGCTTGTAGCACGTACAGATCCCGATCAACCAAAGCATAAAGGTCTCACGTACTTCCTTCTAGATATGCAATCGGAAGGTGTAGATGTGCGGCCTTTATATCAAATCACCGGAGACGCGGAATTTAACGAAATTTTCCTTAGTGATGTTCGAATCCCTCATGAAAATGTTTTTGGAGATGTCGGAGGCGGTTGGGCTGCAGCAGTTACAACATTGATGAATGAAAGAGTTGCCCTTGGAGGAGGGGTTCCGAAACAAGGAACAGGTCCTATCGCAGATTTAATGCACATCTGGGAAGAACGAAAAGGATCACTAGATGATGTCAGTGCTTCCGTTATGAGAGACCGTATTTCGGAACTATGGATACAAGCGGAAGCTCTTCGCTTAACTAATTGGCGAGCTAGAGAAGCCAGCAAATCAGGTAATCCAGGACCAGAAGGGTCTGTAGGAAAACTTATGTCTGCAGAGATGAATCAGAAAATTTATGAATTATGCATGGACATAATCGGACCAGAAGCCTTAACGTTTGAGGCCGGATATGAAAGAAACCGAGGAGACGGATCTTCTTGGGCTAGATCAAGCCTCAAATACAGTTTCTTGCGCTCAAGAGCGAACACCATTGAAGGTGGAACCTCTGAGGTGATGCGCAACATTCTTGGAGAACGGGTGCTTGGACTACCTGGTGACGTTCGAGTTGATAAAGATATTAACTGGGTTGATGTTCCAAGGAACTAAATTTAGTTCCTGTACCAAGTAGTTCCAGACGGGCCGTCTTCAAGGATTATTCCTCGGTTAGATAGTTCTTCACGGATACGATCCGCTTCAGTAAAATCTTTGGATAATTTAGCTTCAGTTCGCGCTGCAACTAAAGCATCGATTTCTGCTGCATCTGAGGAGTCATCGGAAGTCGCAGAAAGTTCAATTCCAAGAACTAATAAAAGTTCATGTATTGCAGTAACCAAGGTGGATGCTTTTTCAATATTTTCCGTGTCTAAAGCACGGTTAGCATCACGGACTGCATCAAAAATTACTGCTAATCCGCTTGCCGTACCTAAATCATCGTCCATCGCAGTCCGAAACTTTTCAACGACATCTTCATCAGGACTTGTTTGGAGTAAATTCACTCCAGTGATTCTTCTTTCAAAACTGTCGAGTCGATCAAGAGCAGCATTTGCTGCTGTCATTCCATCTTCGTTTATTTCCATCGTTCTTCGGTAATGAGTTTGAAGAACTAATAATCGTAGGGCCCTAGGGTCCCACGCATCTAGTAGGTCTGCAAGAGTTTGAAAGTTGCCGAGAGACTTAGACATTTTTTCATTCTCAACAAGAACCATTCCATTGTGAACCCATGTTCTGGCAAACAGTCGGTCACATCCAACACACTCTGCTCTTTCATTTTCATGATGTGGAAACATGAGATCGTCGCCGCCGCCATGAATGTCAAAGTCATCACCCAATATGTCCAGAGACATTGCGACACATTCAATGTGCCATCCAGGGCGGCCTAAGCCCCAAGGCGATTCCCAAGCAGGTTCATCAGGTTTTGCTGCTTTCCAAAGAGCGAAATCAAGTGGATCCTGTTTCTCAGTGTCAACTTCTACTCGAGTTCCAGCATTTTCTCGCAGTTGGTCAAGAGACTGATGAGCTAAAGCTCCGTAGCCATCAAGTTTTTCTACTGGGAAATAAACACCAGAAGATGTTGAATAAGCCATATCTCTGTTAACAAGATCTTGAATCACCGCGATCATTTCTTTGATGTACTCAGTGGCTCGCGGTCGATAATCAGGATGGATGATGTTTAGACGATCCAACTCATCTATATGTTTTTTTTCGTATAGTCGTGCTAATTCAGGCTCAGTAGTTCCCTTTGTAGCGGCGCGTTCAATAATTTTGTCGTCGATATCAGTGATATTTGAAACAGCGGTTACTTCATAGCCAGACCATTTTAAGTAACGGACTAATACATCAAATGCTAGAGCAGAACGCGCATGACCAAGGTGTGGAATATCGTAGACAGTAGGCCCGCACCAATAAATTGAAACTTTTCCAGAGTCTCGGGGTACGAACTCATTCTTGTTTCCAGTCAAACTATCGGTAAAGCAAAGCACTAGATCAGGATACAGCAGGCCTGATCGTTAAGAAGTGAACACTAAATTAGAACACCAAGCAGTGCTGCTGCTTTAGTAAGAGTCGAAGCAGCATTCGAGTCCTCTCCTACTTCTTCGAGGGTTTTTCTAGCGAATAGATCAAGCGACTCGCGCGCACTCCATGTATCCAAATCATTATCAAGAGCATTCCGTATAGAAGAAAGAAGAGAAGAAGAATCAGGTCCTTTGGAACATTGTGATGCTTTGATTAACCGATCAAGTCGTTCAACACCTTCATAAATATCTTCATCAAACCATTCAAACCCAGCTCTATAGTGATGACCTAATAAAGAAAGCCTCAGGGCTCGCGGGTCATGTTTACTGCATAAATCTCGAACAAAAACGAGATTTCCTAAAGATTTAGACATTTTTGTGCCTTCGTAAGCAACCATTCCTACGTGCATCCAGTGTCGAGCTAGTGGTTTACCGGTTACAGCTCTACTTTGCGCTTCTTCACATTCATGATGGGGAAAAATTAAATCCTCCCCACCCCCATGAAGATCAATAGTCTCACCTAGGTCACTCATTACCATCGCAGAACATTCGATATGCCAGCCAGGGCGTCCAATTCCGAATGGAGAATCCCACGAAGGCTCGTCAACAGCAGAAGGCTGCCACAAGACGAAATCAAGGGCATTGCGTTGCCTAGCGTCATCTGGTCGACCCCCGCGCTCCGCTGCGAAAGTTTTCATAGTTTCCTCGTCGTAACCAGAAATAGAACCAAACGAATCAAAAGTAGAGACATCAAAGAAGGTAATACCATCCACCATGTAAGTATGACCAGCTTCTTCAAGTTGCTGAATTAAACCCACAATCGCTTCAATGGATTCTGTCGCTCTGGGCTCAGTGAAAGCGGGCCTCATATTCAAATTAGCCATATCTTTATTAAATTGTTCCATCTCTTTAGCAGCTAGATCTTGATAATGAATACCGAGCTCTCTGGCTTTCGGAAGAATAGAGTCATCAACATCTGTTACATTTCGAACCATTTTTACTTCATGGCCGAGGTCTTCAAGTCGTCTAATAACTAAGTCAAAAGTTAAGTACGTAAAAGCATGACCAAGATGAGTCGCGTCATAAGGGGTGATACCACAGACATACATGCTTGCTGAAAATTCAGGTTTGAAGACCGTTATTGCCTGAGAAGCAGTGTCGTACAGTCTCATAGGCCCGCCCACACCATTAACTTTCTTCATCTAAGACAACGTAGTAGGAGAAATACGTTATGGCGCCCTCGGCAGGAATCGAACCTGCGGCCTACCGCTTAGGAGGCGGTCGCTCTATCCGACTGAGCTACGAGGGCAGAAAGAACATTGACTGTGAAAGTTAACACAATTTTAAGTTATGTGATAAAGAACACACCTTGGCATAAGCGTTATTGTCGAAAGATAAAATTAACTAGGGATAAGTGGAGGTCAATTGACTTGAGCAGCAAAGAACAAACTTCGCAACTAGTTGATGTAAGCGAACCAGGCTCACTACCTTTTGTTGATTTTGAGATCTCGGACTTTTCAGAACTTATTCAAGCCACCGAAAATCTTCATGGATCAGGACATTGGGCAGTTAGGACACCTGCAGGACCATTGATTGTCGGATATGACCAAACCCGCGAAATATTACGTGATTCTTCCTGGATAACTGTTCTTTCTGGCCTAAGCACTTTTCAAACAGAAGCAACAACGGACTTAGATCTTGAGATCTTGGTTGAAAGAGCTAGAGAATTACTGCCCGGTCCAAGTCAGCAATTGCAAATGAGGCCCAATGTTCTTTCTGTAGAAGGCGAAGATCATCGTCGGTTGCGGAGGCTGGTTAATTCTTCGTTCACTCCAGCAAGCAGCGAGTCATTACGACCATTCATGTATAAGCACGCTTCAAATTTGCTTGAATCCTTAAAACAAAATGATGGTGGAGATTTAGTTGAAGAGTTCTGTAAGCCTTACCCAATCCCAGTGATTTGTCGGCTTTTAGGGATAGATGACACTGACCAAGAGCAGTTTGGTATGTGGGCAGACACGATTTTCTCTGCTCTAGATGCAGATGCAAGTGCAGTTTTAGAACGACTAGAAGGAATTTCTATCGCTCAACAAGAGCTAGACCAATACACAACAGATCTTGTTGCAGATCGAAAAAGTTGTCCTCATGCTGATCTAGTAAGTGATTTAGTCCAAGCGAGTTACGAAGAGGACCGTTTGAGCACAGATGAACTCGTAGCAATGATTGAAGCAATTCTTCTTGCTGGAACGGACACTACAAGAAACCAACTTGGTTCTCTGCTAGCGGTGCTTGCCACACAACCAGATCAGTATGAAAAATTAAGACAAGACCGTTCATTAGTTCCAGCAGCAGTAGAAGAATCACTTCGATATATAGGAGCCGTAAGGACAACTGCTCGTGTGGCTACTGAAGACTCTGTAATTGATGGCTTGTTTTTTCGGGCAGGAACCACAGTGTTTTTAGGTCTTCACGCGGCAGGTTTAGGGCAGCCAGATAGCGGCTTTCAGTTTGATTTGAGCCGCTCAGATCGAGCCCCCCACTTAGGATTTGGATTAGGTGCTCATCATTGTCTTGGGGCAGCTCTCGCTCGAGCTGAACTTCAGGAAGCTTTGAATGCATTTTTAGATGCAGTTCCAGCGTTTCAACTAACTTCTCCCGTGACTTGGAAGCCTCTTTCAATGGGTATTTGGGGTCCAGAGAAACTTGAATTTCGCATATTGGACAAACCAGTTAATGAAGAAGTAAGCCACCAGTTGAAGTTTCAGAATAGTAAAACTGAAGGCTCCTTTAATAAAGGGACCACAGCTCCAGATTATGAAAATAAGTGGATTCAGGAAGCTCATGAAGTGCGTAAAACAATTTCCGCAGGAATACCGCGTTTAGTTAATGCCCCTACACTTCCTCCAATAACAAGGTTGATTCATACGACTGTTCGTTTTGGGTTGGCTTTCTTGGGTTGGAAAGTATTTGACCGAAAACTCCCCAAAGATGAGCGAACAGAGTCTCTTTATCGACGACTTCGTATGGCTGCTGAACGTCTAGGGCCTACTTATGTGAAATTAGCACAGTTAATTTCTGCTGCTGAAGGTGTTTTCCCTCAGTCTTTAGTTGATGAATGCTCACGGTGCCGAGATCAAGCAAAACCCGCTAAATGGTGGAGAATCAATCGCGTTATTAGAGGGGACCTCGGCAAAGTAAATGAAGAGTTTAAAGAGTTTGAGATAGAACCATTTGCCGCTGCTTCTATAGCCCAAGTTCATAATGCAACGCTTCAAGATGGATCTGATGTAGTAGTTAAGATTCAAAGACCGGGAATACAAAAAAAGGTTGTTCGTGATTTACGCGTGCTGGCATGGGTAGCCCCTCGTTTAGTTGGGCGAATACCAATTTCAGCACTAGCTAACCCGCCAGCATTAGTTCAGCTTTTTGCAGAAACAATATCTGAAGAGTTGAACTTTCGTTTAGAGGTAGCCAATCTGTTTGAAATTCGCCGTGCGTTAACGACAGGAAATAAAAGTCAATGGGTTGCTCCTAACCCGGTTCTTGATAAGACAACTAATCGTGTAATCGTTATGTCGCGCGTGCTAGGAACCCCGCTAACTCGGCTTGATTCAGAACAACTCAATGAAACAGTCGCCCGTGACTTATTTAGAAACATGGTGGATGGACTACTAGAAGGGGCTGCTCTCCATGGAATCTTCCACGGAGACTTCCATGCGGGAAATCTATTTGTTCTTGAAGGCGGAGTTATTGGTCTAGTTGACTATGGGATGGTTGGCCGACTTGATCATGATCGGCGGATCTCATTCCTTCGTTACATCACAAGCTTGATGTCCGGTGACGTTCAATCGCAGGTATTAGCAGTACGAGATTTAGGGGCTTTTCCTCCAGATACAGACGTGAGTGACCTTATAGAAAAGCTTCAATTAGATCGAATAGATTTCGACCCTCTTCAGCTCACGGAGGAACAATTTGTTTCAGAATTTCAGCAACTTTTAAAGGAACTGCTTGCTAGTGGGGCTCGAATACCGAAGGAACTAATGCTTTTCGTCAAGAATTTTGCTTACCTCGCCTCATTTGTTCAGAAGTTAGATCCTGATATGGACTTGCTAGAAGAATTTTCAACAATAAGCTCGGGGTTTTTAACAAAACATGGATTTAGGGTTTCTGCAGAACTTGGACTTGGGGTGAATGATCTTCAAGTTTCTGAAGCATCATTTAGACGTGCCGCTGGGATAAGAGACGATGTTGAAGAACTTACTTGGCGTGACCTTACAAAGCGTAGAGATGTTATGGCTGATCGCTTACTGCCATCTGACTCAAGTATTCGAAATCACGTGCTCAATCATGAGAAAAATCAAGAAAAAAGTAAGTAGTCAACCTTGAAGGAGTTTCATGAATTGGAATTCATTGGAAGTAGATGCTTAAGTACTTCATAGATGTATAACCAAGAATTACCTGAACCAGTCCAGCGTGTTGTGGAAACGGGAGCCGCACTTGGCGTAATAGTTGAACCAAGAACTTTTCCTGAGAGCACAAGAACCGCTCAAGAGGCAGCTGATGCTATTGGTGTTGATGTCGGCCAGATAGTGAAGAGTCTTATCTTTCAAGTGGATGAAGAACTTGTCTTGGCTTATGTGAGTGGAAAGAATAAGTTAGACGAATCAGGCTTGGCCTCTGCGGCTGGGGGAGAAATATGTCAACGAGTCGATGCTCAGACAGTAAGAAAAACAACAGGATTTTCTATTGGAGGGGTACCTCCCTTTGGATTACGAGAAGAACTCCGAGTATTTATAGATGAAACCCTTCTTAGTTTCAGCGAAGTATGGGCTGCGGCTGGAACTCCTAACGCTGTCTTTGCGATAGATCCTAAAAATCTAGTAGTTGCGTCTGGTGGTGAAGTCTCTCAAATTGCCGCAATATAAGGCCATAAATACTTTGTGAGGCATCTACCTGCCAAGACGGGATAGGGCTTGAAGTTCGTTGAGCCCTTCAACTTTGAAATTTTTTGTACGAGCTTTTGATCCCGCTGAAGTGGAGACCTGTGCCCGCTTTATCCCAAGTGCTTTAGCTAATTCTTTACATGCAGCCTCTGTAGCTCGTCCGTTTATTGGTGCTTCGTTAACCCTTATCTTGATAACTCCATGGTTATAACGAACGTCACTACGGCTAGCTCTCGGAGAAACAAATGCTTCTAAAACACAAGAATCTTTTTGTATCACTATTTGAATAAAGGAGCTAGCGTTTCTCCAGCTAGTGCAACCATTTCTGGATCATGCCCGTTAGCAGGCATATTTAAGGTCAATCCGTCTAATCCAAGATCAAGCAAGCCTTGAATTTGCTCTTTTACTTGATCGGGACCACCAAAAATCATCCTTGAAGTAAGCATGGCCTTAAAGTCATCGTCAGCAGCATCCCAATCAACACCTCTGGATTGGAAAAACTCTTTTCTCCCTGCTTCGGCTGCTTCCTCGGTAGGAGCAATACCCATAAACCCAAGCCAAGAAACGCAAATCTCACTTATATCGCGACCTAATCGACCACAGTGCTCTTCTAGAACTTCGAGTTTTCTAGGTATTTCATCACGATTACAAATCAAATTTGACTCGTCTGCATATTGAGCGACCATCCGAAGAGTTTTTTTCTCACCTCCACCACCGATCATTACGGGGATTTTATGAAGAGGCTGGGGTTCGTTTATAGCGTCAACAACTGAGTAGTGTTTCCCAGAAAAACTTGGGCGTTCTCCTTCTAACATTGGAAGGATGATCTGCAAAGCTTCCTCAAGCTTTTCAAACCGGTCAGTAAAAGTTCCAAACTCAAAGCCGAGAGCGTTGTGCTCCATTTCAAACCACCCAGCGCCAATACCAAGTAAGGCCCGCCCACCTGAAATCACATCAAGGGTGGTGATTGTTTTTGCTAAAAATGAGGGATTCCTATAAGTGTTACCAGTAACTAGTGAACCAAGATGAATTTCTGAAGTTCTCGCTGCAAGCGCTGCTAGCAGCGAGTAGCACTCAAGCATGTAGTCATCAGGATTTCCAAGTCCTGGCAACTGGTAGAAATGGTCCATCACGAAGACAGTGTCAAAGCCGCTCGCTTCGGCAGCAAGGGTTTGAGCAACTACATCTTCAAAAAGTGTTTCTCTGGAACCATTCGGATAATTGAAATTTGGGATTTGGTAGCCAAGTTGAGTCATGTTTACAGCCTAACCCTTAAGTGAAGTTTCTAGAAATCGGCTAATGAAAAATTGATTAAAGTTTTAATCAAATCTAGACTGTATTTGGGGAAGAGTATGAATCGATCATGGAACTGTTTAGAAACTTTTGAAAATTTTCTAAACAGTGGCGGAATTGTTGAACCAGATGATGATATGCCCACAGAATATCGTCAAGCTGTTTTTGACTTCATAGAAATGCATGCGAACAGCGAACTAATGGGTGGCTTAACAGAACGAGACTGGATACCGAGAGCGCCTGGGCTGCATCATAAAATGTCTGTAATAGCTAAAACACAAGATGAGATAGGTCACGCTCACCTTTTGTACATGGTTGCTGCAGATTTACAAATAAAAACACGCCAAGAAATGATGAAGGACCTCTTCGCTGGCAAAAGTAAATTTCATAATGTATTTCACTATCGGGCTAAAACTTGGGGAGATCAAGTCGCTATAGCTTTTCTTGTAGATGCAGCAGCTCTCGTAAGCCAACAAGCGGTTTTCAAAAATTGTTCTTATGGGCCGTACAAACGAATCCTTAAGAGGATCATTGCCGAAGAAGGTTTCCACCTTCGCTTTGGTGAGGAATCCGTACTACGGATTGCTGAAGGGACAGAAATCCAAAGGAGCATGTTTCAGGCTTCTATAAATGATTGGTGGTGGCCTGCGCTTCAATTATTTGGGCCAGATTCAAAGCCAAACGATTTATTACTTCGTTGGCACATAAAATCTGAACGAAATGAGGTACTGCGAGACCGATGGATACAGAAATTCGTACCTCTTCTACAAGGATATGGATTTACTATTCCTGATCCAGACCTGAGGTGGAATAAGAAAAAAAATCAATGGGAAATAGGTCCTATTGATTGGGAACCCTTAAAACGTACATTGGCCATGGGCGGTCCCGATTCAGCACGGCGTATTTCTGAAGCATCAGAGAGCTGGGAGAAATCAAGTTGGGTTCGTGAAGCTTTGGAGAAAGTTGCATCATGACATCGAGTAATTTAACTTCAATTCAGGATGTTCATTTAGCGATAAAAGCCGTTAGTGACCCTGAGTATCCAGGAATTTCGATAGTTGACTTAGGCTTACTAGAAAATGTAGAGATCAATATGGCTGATGAAGTGCTGATACAACTCATACCAACTTTCTCTGGTTGCCCAGCTCTAAAAATTATTGCTCAAGATATTGAGAACGTAGTTAAGGGAGTATCAGGAGTAAAAAAAGTAGATATTCAGTGGCTGAATACTCCGGTATGGACCGTAGATCGGGTCACATCCAAAGCGAAAAAAGATCTGGCAGAAAATTTCACCGTTGCCGTACAAATAAATAAAAAAGTTGAATGTCCAAGATGCCATTCCATGACAGATAAGAAATCTCATTTCGGCCCTAGCCGTTGTAGATCGATACATCTTTGTGAGAATTGTCGTGAAATTGTAGAGGTACTTCGGGATTAAATATGCGTGTGTATGAAGTTTTTCTCAAATCAGATGGAAAAGAAGAATTTCGTCATGCGGGAAGTATCGAAGCTGCAACTGATGAGCTTGCTTTAGTGCTAGCGCGTGAGAATTATGCGCGACGAGCAGAAGGCACGCATATGTGGTTAGTTGACCGAGACAATATTTGTGTCAGCGAAGAAGGGTTTATTGATTCAAACCTAGATAAACCGCACCGCCATAATGATGGGGAAAAAGTAGCGAAGTGGAGAAAACTGCAACGGAACAAGAAAAACAATGGCTGAATTGGTTCTTACCCCTCCAGTAAAAGAGTTTCTGTTGGCTTTTGCTGATGATGAACATTTGATGGGGCAACAACATACTGAATGGATAGGAATAGCACCTTTTTTGGAAGAAGATATGGCTTTTGCCAGTATCGGACAAGACGAATTAGGTCATGCCTTCATGTTGTATACGTTGATATTGAAAGACCCTTCTGACATCGATACGTATGTTTTTAATCGCACACCTGAAGAATGGCGGTCTTGCCGATTAGTTGAATCAACCCACAAAAGATGGGAAGAGGCATTAATACGACATTGGTGTTATGACATGGCGGAAGATCTGCGTTGGAACCTTTTTAGCGATTCCTCTCTTCCTGAATTAACTTCAATTTCCGAACGAGCATTAAAAGAAGAGACGTATCATCGTCGTCATGCAGAGGCGCTTGTTGAAAACTTGCTTACTGTTTCCTCCAGTAAGTCGCGCTTAATGAAGGCTTTAGAAACAATAGTTCCTCAAGTTCTTGGACTATTTTCTCCAATCCCCGGAGAAGAAGAGGCAATTTCTTATGGAATAGTCTCAGGTAAACATTCTGACCTGTTTCCAATTTGGCGCAAGCGTCTTGAAAGACGATTTGGTGTATTAGACCCAAATTTATTTATTCCGGCGAATGATGAAAGTAGAACTAGAAGACACCCAGACTTTGATCACTTATTTGGAAGAATTAGGGAAGTCTTTTTGCTCGATCCCGAAGCTGTCTGGTAGTTCAAAGTTTTAACATCGTGTGTTTGCGAAAGCATTTAAAGAGGCGGCACCGCTTAGTAGGGGACGGAGTTGACTATTAAGTCCTCTCTGGGTTATTGCTGGAACTTCAGAAGTATTGACCCATCCCAGTTGCTTTACTTGTAACGCTTTTATTTCCAGAATATGTAAGTAATCCCATGTCGCCCCTTCAATTTGTCGAGGTGCCAAATTGATCAGATTACGGGCTAAACCGAGATGTTGATTCCAAGAACGTTCATTTAACTCAGTATCACCAGTGTTATGGTCAATAAGTTCAACGTTGCGGTATAAAGTGCAAAAAACTGCTAAGCCTTCTGCAGCAGTTGTTACGTCGGGGGGAAGACTAATGGAGCTAGAACTACAAGCCCCAGTAACCAGTAAAAGTGAAACAAGTACTTTTGCTTTTAGTTTCTTTGAAAACAATTTCTTATCCCAAGACTGTGCCAGTGCCGGCGACTGGTTTTCTGTTGCGTGAAAAAGTCCCAAGATCAACTATTTCGTTAACCATAGGGCAAAGTACTTGAACGGGGTTACTGTCATGATCATGTCCAGTTTCGCAAGCGGATATCAACTGGTTCATTAAATGGCCGATGAGAGGAGCGTTTTTGAATTGGTTTCCACTCGTGCCACAAGCGATATAAAAACCTTCCAGATCAGTTCGATCATAAATCGGAGTCCAATCAGGAGTGACGTCGTAATGGCTCGCTAGGCCTGTTGGCCGATTTGGAACAGAAGCTACAGGAATGCGCTTGGCAAGACGCCAAACCAACGCCTCCCAGCTGTCGATTGTTGGGCTTAAAGAGTCATCATCTGGGTCTTCAACCCAAACAACAGGATCGCAGTCTGCTTCTACTCCACCAACTATTAAAGTTCCGCCAGGCTGAGGTCTTGTATAGAAACCTAAATCAAGGTCACCAATCATTACCGGAGTGTTGATGAAGTTAAATTCTGTAGGAGCTGGGATCGCGTGAACTTCTTGTCGCATGGCTCTAGTGGACATTTCCATTAATTCACTTACTCCAGCCAAATCGTTTATGTGTGAACTCCATGGCCCAGCAGCGTTAACGACAATTGGAGACTCAATAACTTCGTCGTTGTCTAGCTTTACTCCAGAAACCTTGTTTTGTTTTTTCTCGATTTCAACCACTGAGGTACGTAGGGAGACTTTTGTACCGAAATGACGTGCTGCATCCATAAGGTTTTGTGCTGCTAATTGAGGATCATCAATAAATCCACCACATGGAACAAAAAACCCTCCAAGTTTCCCTTCAGCATTTTTGAAGAACTGCTCATCATTTGGAAGGCTCGGAGGCCAGAAACGGCCGGTATCAAACATCGGGTAGTTGTCAGATACATCCTTTTCGTCTAGTTCTTCAAACGGTATTCCTAATTCGTTGAAATGTTCCAGATAAGAAGAACGGTCAAACCCTGGTGGTTCAAGTAGGAGCATGCTTAGAGGATGAAATTTGGCTAACGGCCCGTTTACGTATCCGAGGTGTTCTTCCCAAGCATTCCACCTATGGAAAGACTCCCAAGCAGCAACTACACCTGAACGAGTTGAGTAGTTGAATCGTATAAGAGCAGAACTTGCGCTAGTTGAACCTCCACCGACAGACTCACCCTTATCAATAACAGTCACTGATCGTCCCGAACGTTGTAGCTCTAAAGCGATTGAGGCTCCGACTACGCCGGCTCCGATAATGATTACATCTGTCATGTTGTTTGATTCCGCATTCATCTCTTACCTGTAGTTACTTTTAAAGGACTTTATCTAGTTGTGCTCGAAGTGTCTCTTATTCGCTCTTTTGTTGGGCGTGGTTGGTCGCAACGGTCTAAAGCCGCTCCCCATGCTGGTGAGTAGCCAAGAGCAAAACGGAGAATTCTGATCAAGATATGTCCTCCTATACGAGCACCGGGCAAGTTCCGAACTCCTACAGCTTTTCTCAGTTGCCGCGGCACAGTAGCTACAGCAGCATAAAAAAGAACTTTGTAAGCGATAAGGATAAACAAAGGTAGGGGTGGTCGGGCTAGAAATTTACGTGCTTCACTACCGGCGGGAGACGTATCAACCGAAGGATTTTCTGCTAGCCAAGAAGATAGGGATTCAGCATCAGAAGGTAAGGGTTCTGCCCCCAGTAGAGAACCAAGACGAGTTTGCTCCAGAACGTAAGAATCTGCTTCTGCTTGGGTCATCGATCGAGAACCGTATATGCGGTATGCAGTAAGAAAAGAGTCAATTAAGGCATTATGTACCCAAGCGGCGAGATCAGATTTATCTGCTGAATATTCTTTTCCGCGATGAGAGATCCCTGTTACTGGTCGGTGTGCAAAACGTACAGCTTTGATCGATTGATTTACTTCGGCCGTTGATCCATATGCTGTTGCCGTAACGTAGGATGCTGTCCGTGAAAGTCGCCCCAGTGGATCTTGCTCATAACGGGAGTGATCGCTAACTCCTGCAGCCACTTCAGGATGAGCAGCTTGCACGATTAGTGCCCTTATCCCACCAATAAATGAAGCAACGTCGCTCATAACTAGCCAAGTAATGGAGCTAGGGCCAAATAGTCCTGGATCTCCTAAATGATCGAAAGTGTTCTCTAAAGGATCTGGGGCGTGACTAAAGAGTTCCACGGTGTTCTCAGTGATTCGGTCGCGCCATTTCTTTGCCATAACTAATTTAAACAATTGAAATACTAGGACTCTGAGGTTGTTTCAGAAGATTCTGTTGATGTGGTCGTAGTTTCAGCGACAGTTGTTGTAGTCGCTGGAGGTTCTGTTGTAGTAGTTGGAGGTTCTATGCCATCATCTCCTTCTGGCAAAACGAGGAATTCAATACGTCGATTTCTCTTCTTTCCCTCTTGTGTGATGTTGTCGGATACCGGGTCGTACTCTCCATAACCGAGTGTTAGAAGTCTTTCAGGATCTATACCTCGAGCGACTAATTGTGATCGAACTGCTTCGGCTCTCAGAGTTGACAGATTCAGGTTAGCTATCTCATCTCCATCACTATCTGTATGACCAATAATCTGAATTCGTACATTTGGGTTAGACGATAAGAAATTAGCGATTTGGTCAAGAGTTGAAGCAGAGTCTTCTGTGATTCGGTCTCCACCGCTTTCAAATTCAATGGGTGACCTAGCTGCTGCTTCGCTCAAACGAGCCTGTAATAAAAGATCGCTTAGAGCGGCTGGCAACTCAGGTACAACTTCAGTTTCTATCTCAGTTACTACTACTTCAGGAACAATCAACCGGTTGTCAACACTAACAACGCCAGGCTGAGCTTGTGCCACTCTTCCCGCTGCTTCTTTTAAGTCATTGCTTGGTACATGCCCTTCCAAGATGACCGTCCAATCTATGACTCTGACTTCAACCGTGGGAAGGCCTGCTTGCACCATCGCACTTTGAACTTCAGATAAAAGACTTTGTTGTCCTTCTTCTGAATTTGGCCTGTTGCTTGCGCCAATTGCAGCGACAATAAAGAAAATAAGTATGACTGCAATAATGACAATGCCGCGTCTCTCTTGAATCAGATCTCTAACTCCACCCCATCTACGATTCGGTGAAGACCGGCGCGGACCACCAAAAGCAGGTCCAAAACTTCTATTCCCACTGTCTCGTGGGTCTCTCATCCAATTCGTCATTTAATATCAATCTTCACAAAGAGAACGTTATATGTCTATCAGCCTAGGTCGCACATGTTGTTACGTCAGATCTCTCTAGACTCTGAGTATGTCTAGAGAGCAACTTTCAAAGATTTTATTAGCTCCTGATTGTGAGTCCGCGTTATTAGAAGCTATTGAAACAGGTGAGATGGATTCGCTAGTCCCAGAGTTGCTGTTGTTAAGCATGGAACAAGATCCGATACATAGACACAAAGATGTTCTTGCTCACACTATTGCAGTGGTATCTAAAACTGATCCGGAGATAACAGTTCGATTAGGTGCCCTATTCCACGATATTGGAAAACCTAAAACCCGGTCATTTGGACATGGTGGAGTAACGTTTCGTCATCACGAGGTTGTCGGTTCAAGGATGGCGAGGAAAAGACTCGAAAAGCTCGGCTATTCCGAAGAGGTCATAGAGGATGTAGTAGAACTTGTACGACTTTCTGGTCGATTTAAAGGTTACGCCGACGGCTGGTCTGATTCAGCAGTACGAAGGTACGCAAGAGATGCTGGTCCTTTGTTGGGAAAGCTGAATCATTTAATTCGATGCGATTGCACAACACGCAATGAAATTAAGGCCCGTGGGATTCAAGAAGCAATGGATGACCTTGAGCACCGTATCGCTGCTTTAGCAGAAGAGGATCGACAGGCTGCTGAGCGCCCTGGATTAGATGGGACAGCAGTAATGGAGCACTTAAAGATTGAACCTGGACCTGATGTTGCCGAAGCGCTCTCGTATCTACTAGAGATAAAACGGACCGAAGGAGATCTAGATCCGAAAGAACTGCGTATCCGACTTGATGCTTGGTGGGCGTTGAAGAATGAAGAATCTAGTAAGCATTAGCTCCATAGATCGAGAGGAAGGAGAGATATGAATACTAACCACGAGAGCCTCTTAAGCGAAATGACGTTAGAAGAAAAAGTCTCTCTTATGACTGGTCGAGGAATTTGGGATGCGAACCCTGTAGACCGTCTTCAAATACCTGCATTAAAAGTTACGGATGGGCCGAATGGAGCACGAGGTGCAGGACTTTTAGGTACTGGAACTGCGGCTCTTTGTGTCCCTTGCGGTTCTGCTCTAGGGGCGACATGGAATCCTGAACTGATTCAAGAAATAGGCAAGGTACTTGGTTTAGAGACTCGCGCTCGCTCGAGTCACGTTTTGCTGGCCCCAACTGTAAACATTCACCGAACACCTCTTGGAGGTAGAAATTTTGAATGTTATTCAGAGGATCCCTATTTAACCGGACGTATCGCAATCGGTTTTATCAAAGGTGTACAAAGTGAAAATGTAGGAACAACGATTAAACATTTTGTCGCTAACGATTCTGAATTTGAAAGGCACAGTATTGATTCTCGGGTTCCTGAACGAGCATTAAGAGAAATTTATTTACGCCCATTTGAGATGGCAGTTAAAGAAGCTGAGCCCTGGGGAATAATGGGATCTTATAACCGAGTTAATGGGACGTTTGCTTGTGAGAACCCAACATTATTGACAAATATCCTTCGTGAAGAATGGGGTTTTACCGGCATAGTTGTCACAGATTGGTATGCCGCAAAAACTACAAATGAAATGGCACAAGCAGGACTCGATCTCGAAATGCCTGGACCAGGGCGTTTTTACGGCGCTCGTTTGGTAGAAGCGGTAGAAAATGGGGAAGTATCGGAAAAAGTTGTGGATGCAGCAGTCAAGAGACTCCTTCTGCTTCTTGAGAGGACCAACGCTTTTGAAGATCCATTAAACCAACCTGAAGAAACACTGGATATAAGTGAACATAGAGAATTAGCCAGAACCGCAGCAACAGAATCAATGGTTCTGCTAAAAAATGATGGTGTTCTTCCATTCAAAATGGAGAGCATCTCTTCGTTAGCAGTTATTGGGCCAAATTCTGCTGGGGCAATGCTTATGGGTGGTGGTTCAGCATCCCTTGTCCCACAATATGAGATCACCCCATTAGAAGCGTTGAAAGAACGGTTAAGTTCTCAAACTGAAATTCATTATGAAATTGGAGCAATTACTGATAGAACACCTCGCCCAGTTCCACAGAGATTGTTGACCAACTCCGAAGGAAGCAATGGATTCCGAGTTGAATATTTCAATGGAGTGACTTGGGAAGGGGAACCTTATGTAACCCATACGGGCAAAAGCGGACGATTACTTACACCCGAAGATCAATCTGGAGCAGACGAACTTGGATCTTTTTCATTTCGAGCAACGGCTCAACTCCATACCGAGATTGATGGAGACCACACACTGACGCTTATTCAAGCGGGTCGAGCTCGCGTTTATATAGATGGTGAGATAGTTCTAGACGGAATTTCTGAACCACCGCCACAAGGGGAAGCTTTCTTTGGAATGGGAAGTGTAGAAGTAGAAGCCATTGTTTCTTTATCTGCCGATAAGCCAGTTGAACTTACTGTTGAGTTCTCAAGTGAGAAAAGTGTGTTCTTGCATGGAGTTCAACTCGGGCTTCAGTTCCCAATTGTTGGCGATCTGCTTGAAAGGGCGGTTGATGTTGCTGCAAACTGCGATGCTGCTGTTGTAGTGGTCGGAACAAATGCTGATTGGGAGACAGAAGGCCGTGACCGTGAATTCATGGAGTTGCCGGGCAATCAACCTGATTTGATTCGACGAGTCTGTGAGGTAAATCCAAATACTGTTGTAGTTGTTAATTCTGGTTCAGTAGTAACAACTGATTGGGCTGATATAGCACCTGCTGTTCTCCAAACTTGGTTTGGAGGTCAAGAGATGAGTCACGCTTTAGTGGATGTTTTGACTGGTGTAGAAGAGCCAGGAGGACGACTTCCTAATACATGGCCACATCGATTAGAAGACACTCCTGCGTTCATTAATTACCCAGGTGAAGCAGGTGTAGTCAACTATGGAGAAGGAGTATTTGTAGGTTATCGCTGGTATCAAGCTAGAGATATTGATGTTGCATTCTCATTTGGGCATGGTTTGGGCTACACCACTTTTGAGTGGGGAGATCCAGTAGTCAGTGGGGCGAAGACGATTGAAGAATTAGAAAAAGGTGAAAAAATTTGTGTTTCAGTTCCAGTTACGAACACAGGTGACCGCGTTGGCAGTGAAACAGTGCAATGTTATGTTGCCCCAGTTTCGCCAATTTCACAGAGACCCCCGCAGGAACTCAAAGGGTTCCTAAAAGTGAAACTTCAGCCCGGCGAAACAATCGATGCATTGATAGAACTTGATTATCGCTCTTTTGCCGTCTTTGACTCTGGAGACCCTGACTACGAATCCCGTAATCATCGCATTCCTGTTGCGGCTGGAGGTCATCATTTAGGTCATCGGCCGGAATCTGGTTGGTTTATAGATCCTGGAAAGTTTGATCTAAATATAGGAGTTTCTTCTACAGATATAAGAAAAGTGTTATCTGTAGACCTATTCGCATAATCGTACTAACCTCATGAAAAACACCGGGGAGCTCGCACCAAGATGGTGGGCTGAGAGGGTAGTTGTCGTCATCAATTGTGGTGAAGGTACTGCCGACCCGATTGAACCTGAACTGGGTAATGCCAGCGGAGGGAGATAAATGAAAAAATTTCTATTGTTAATCACAGTGATATTTGTCGTAATAACTGTTACCACTTGTGCAGAGAAGAAAGATGACACAGTTACTCTTTTAACCCATGACTCTTTCTGGATCTCTGAAGGTGTGTTTGAAGAATTTACACAGCAAACAGGGATAACTGTTGAAGTTCAAATGGCAGGGGACACAGGACAGCTTCTAGCCTCAGCAATACTTACTTCAAGCAATCCTTCTGCCGATGTCATATTCGGAATCGATAATACGTTTCTTCAAAGGGCGTTGAATGCTGACATATTTTCTGTATATGAATCTCCGTCTTTAAGCAAAGTTCCTGACGAAATTCAACTCGATGCCCAGCACAGAGTTACACCCATTGATTTCGGTGATGTCTGTATTAATTACTGGATTGATAGCTTTACTTCAGACCTTCCTCCTCCCGAAAGCTTAGATGACTTAATTGACTCAAAGTATTCTGGACAACTAGTAGTACAGAATCCTGAGACCTCATCCCCAGGGCTAGCATTTTTCTTAGCCACAGTTGCTGAATATGGTGATCAATGGGAACTTTGGTGGACTGCTTTAAGAGACAATGATGTGACTGTTACTGCCGGATGGGAAGATGCTTATGAAGTTGAATTTGTTGCCGGTGGCGGAGAACATCCACTAGTTGTTTCCTACGCTTCGAGTCCGCCTGCAGAAGTCATATATTCCGAAACACCTATCAACAGCCCTCCCACAGCGGTATTAACTGATACTTGTTTTAGACAAATAGAGTTTGCAGGTGTTGTGAATGGAGCTAAGAACCAAGAGGCTGCCGAAACTTTGATTGATTTCATGCTTTCAAATACATTCCAGCAAGATATACCAAACTCGATGTTGATGTTTCCTGCTTCAACCGAAGCAGAACTACCGGAAACTTTTGCTGAATTTGCTGAAGTAGTTGAAGATCCCTACGTGCTTGATCCAGAGGTCATTGAAAAAAATCGAAACAACTGGACTGAGCGGTGGACACAAATTGTGCTTCGATGAATTTTAGGAAAAGGTATGTATGGGCGTTTCTATTTTTTGTACCAGTTCTATTTGTCGGAGTTTTTTTCTACTGGCCATTAGTAAAAATTTTTAGCCATGCTTTAGACGGGGAACGAATTAACGACTTTTGGTCCTTTCTTTTAAGTAAGTCTTTTCGTCAAATCGCATGGTTCACAATTTGGCAAGCTCTTTTATCTACTTTTTGCACAATGATTCTTGCTTTTCCATCGGCTTATCTTGTGGCACGGTTTTCGTTTAAGGGAAAGAAACTATTTCAAGCTCTTACAACTATTCCCTTTGTTTTACCAACAGTGGTGGCAGCCAGCGCGTTCATGGCTTTATTTCAGAGGTTTGGAATAGACCACGGGGCATTTCGACTCCATCACACGGTTTGGGCTTTATTGCTGGCGCATATATTTTTCAACCTTGCAATCGTTATAAGAACAGTAGGTTCTTTTTGGGCAGGTCTTAATCCAGAAGTCGAAGAACAAGCAAAGCTGCTTGGAGCAACGCCATCGCACATTTTTAGAAAAATTACTTTTCCTCGCTTAGTTCCTGCATTGGCGGCTGCGGCATCAGTTGTTTTTGTATTTTGCCTGACTTCTTTTGGAGTAGTTCTATTACTTAGCGGACCAACAAGAGCAACAATAGAGACAGAGATTTGGAGGCAAGCGGTTTGGAGAGGAGATATATCAGTTGCTTCTGTTCTGGCGGTTGTTCAACTAGGTGCTGTAATGGTCATGGTTTTAGTCATGAATTTTTTACAAAAACGACAAGCAGTTGTGGAGAATAAAGTTCAATCGACTCGTGAACGAGCATCAAAAAAAGTTTTGGTAGGAAATATTGTCCTGCTGGGAATTCTTATAGGTCTGCCAATCGTCATTCTTGTAGAACGAGCAATTGGAGTAGGAGATGGATATTCATTTCAAAATTTTTTAGCAATGGCTGATCGTGTTTCTTTAGTGCCCTTGTCATCTTTAGTAGCTCTAAAAAACTCATTGCTATTTGCTCTGGTTGCAGCAGTTTTAGCTGCGCTTTTGGGAGGCATGGCCTCGTTCTTTATTGTTCATGGAACTCGTCGGTTCTCTAATTTTCTAGATTTTGGCATGATGCTTCCTTTGGGAGTATCAGCAGTAGTTTTAGGTTTCGGGATGTTGATTTCTTTAGATTCACCCCCTTTAGATCTGCGGTCTTCATGGATTCTGATACCAATAGCACACGCACTTTTAGGAATTCCATTTGTTATGAGAACAGTGGTCCCCACACTAAGACGTATCGATCCATCCTTGCGTGAGTCTGCTTCTTTACTCGGGGCCTCACCTAGCAAAGTAACTAAGTACATTGATTTCCCGATTGCATTTCGAGCACTTGGAGTCGGTGCTGCTTTTGCATTTGCAATCTCCATTGGGGAATTTGGTGCTACGTCTTTCTTGCCGAGAAGCCCAGATCGAATGACTGCCCCTTTAGTTCTTTTTCGTTTACTTGGGGCACCCGGTGAAGCGTTACGCGGACAAGCTATGGCTTTAGCAGTCACTTTGATGGTAATTACGGCTATGACGGTAATACTCATTGAAGGTTCCTTGTTTAAGAAAGAAACAATTAGGAGTGATTTCTGATGTTGAGAGTCGAAAATGTAAAGGTCTCATTTGATGAAACTTGTGTGCTTAATGAATGCAATTTCGAAGTAGGAGAAGGAGAAATTGTGGTACTTCTCGGACCTTCAGGTTGCGGGAAAAGTACGTTATTGCGAACGGTTGCTGGTTTAGAAAATCCGGAAAATGGAAAAATATGGTGGGGGGCACAAGAAATGACGCCAGTCCCTCCTCATAAGCGTGGATTTGGTTTGATGTTTCAGAATCATGCTCTTTTCCCTCATCGCAATGTTGGTGAAAATATTGATTTCGGATTACAGATACTTCGAATGACGACAGCTGAAAGACAAGAAAGAGTGGACGAACTCTTAAAAATGGTTGATTTAGATGGTTTTAAAAATAGAAAAATTGGAAGTTTGTCTGGAGGAGAAGCGCAGAGAGTTGCCCTCGCTAGATCGCTTGCTCCTAAACCACGTCTCTTGATGTTAGATGAGCCCATGGCATCATTAGATCGCACACTTCGTGATCGACTATTGGCAGATATATCTGATCTTTTAAGAGAACTGAAACAAGCGGCGATTTATGTAACTCATGATCATGATGAAGCATTCTTCATAGCAGATCGAATCGCATTGATGCACAATGGAAAAATTGAGCGAATAGGAAGTCCTAGTGAAGTTTGGTCAAATCCTGGTTCTGAAGAATCAGCTAGAAGTATGGGACATGAAAATCTGATTAAGTTAGACAATTCTGGTAGATGCGATATTGGACAATTTGGATCTAGTCCTGGAATGATACTCCTACGGGAAGACGGGCTTTCTGTTGTCCCCGAGGAAACAGGAATAAAAGGTGAGGTCACATCTACTGTTTTTCGTTCCGGAGTTACCTTGGTCAAGGTAAGAGTTGGAAAAATTGAACTTTCAACTTCTGTTCAAGGGTCAATAAAAGTTTCAGAAATAGTCAATTTAAAAATTTCTGACTCTGCGGTTGTTGCTTTAAGTTAAAAAGAAACTTCTCAACTTTTCTCTGTCTACTTTGCCCATGGCATTGCGAGGTAACGAAGAAACTGTCTTTATCTCTTCAGGTATTTTGTAATGAGCTAACCACTTGCTCATCTGATCAGATAGTTCATTCATATCTATGTCTTCATGCACGGTGATCGCAGCACAAACTCGTTCTCCTAGTCGTTCATCAGAGATGCCGATTACGGCAGCTTCATCAACGGCCGAAAATGAAAGAAGTACCCGCTCTATTTCAGTTGGGTGTATGTTGGCGCCACCTCTTACGATTAAATCGCTTAGTCTTCCAATAACTATTAGATGGCCATCCTTATTTTTTGATCCAATATCACCAGTATGAAGTCTGTTGTTTTTTAAAGTACTTACTGTTTCTTTAGGTCTTCTCCAGTAGCCGAGCATTGGAGACCAGACTCCTTTCCATGGTCCATTTTGACGTGGGTAAATGCAGATTTCTCCTAGAGAGTCAGGAGGTAAATGTGTACCTTCTTCATCAAAAATTCCTATATCTACTGGGTCGAGAGCGTGCCCAGCACTTTCGGAAACATATTCTCGGTCATGTCGAAGTCGGGTTACACCAGATGGCGCTTCTGAAAGTCCATAGCCAATGGTGCAAGGAAAGCCAAATTTCTCTTTCCACTGATCTCGAAGTTCCTGAGGTGTGTGACTTGCTCCAATAACAACCCTTTCCAGAGAGGAAAGGTCTTCAGTCGTTACAGATTGTGAGTGGACGAGGTCATACGCTTGTGTAGGAACAAGTAAAAGATCATTTATTTTTGTATCCCGGATTTGCTGAGCCATTTTTTCGGTACTTAACGAATCCAGAACAACTGAAGTTGTTCCGCGCAGTAGAGAAAAAAGGGGTCCGATAACCAAAATATTTAAAATAGATAGAGATAACGCTGTTCCAATTTTTTCATTTTTTACCGGTGGATAAAGAGTTCGACTTGAGACACCAGGCCAGAGAAGGTTGTGTTGGCTATGAACCGCCCCTTTTGGGCGGCCACTTGTTCCACTGGTATAGGCAATAGCTGCAGGGGAATGCGGGTCCACTTCTCCATTATTTTTAGATGTCTGATCGCAGGAACTGAGTATGTCTATCCAAGTATCTTCCATTGAGTCAATAATTACTGTTTTCCGATTATCTATTTTGTGGTCCTGTTGAGTGATAAACAGTGCTGCATCACAATCTTGTAAAATCCATTCGGTCTCATCTCGACTAAGGTTTGGGTTGATTCCAACCCAGATAGCTCCGATTCGCTGAGAAGCTAAGAAAATTTCTACAGGAATGGTGCTATTTGAAAGTTGCACCGCAATTCGATCTCCTACAAACACCCCCATGCTTGTTAGCCAACCGGTAACTAAACAAACACGAGATTCAAGGTCAAACCAACTAATTGCAGTTTCTCTATGTTGAAGAGCAATTCTTTCGGGATATGTGGAAAGGCCGTGGTCAAGTATGTCAACAATATTCCAAGGACCTTCTGGAGCAGATAGAGGTTTCTCTCTGATTAATAAACCATTTGTGTCGGTTTGAGGAGGTTGTTCAGTCATCGCAGTTGATGCCAGAGCATTCTCTCTTCAGGTTCTGGATCAGATAGAAGGGAGCACTCATCATCAAAATTCATGACTTTCCTAGTTTGAGAGTTATACACAGGCCACTCTCCGAGTGTCGACGTTGAAGGAGTACCTGTTTTTATGAAAGTTGCCCAAGCATCATGCATGGTCTTAGCAAGATCGTCCGGGCGGGGTCCATTCCCAATAAACAAAGTTACTCCTGGCCGGTCAAGCATGTTGAAAGTAAAAGGTATTTCAAGTGCATGTGCTGCCCCAAGTAAGCCTTCAAACGCAGTCGAATCCCAAGAGAATTGATACATGAAAGTAGGGGAATCAAATTGCTCTCGAGATTCTGCGAGTCTTATCGCTGGTATTCGAAATACCCAGTCAGAAGAAATCGCACAACCAAGCCATCCGGGCTCAGAATCACCCAAACGTTTTCTGTATACATTTTTGAATTCTTCGGGGTCTTCACTTTTAGCTATTCGCTTTATATAGCGCTCAGTCTTTTCTTCATTGAAATTCGTTATTCCCCAAAGAGCCATTTCGTCTTCATTCGTTCCAATTAAAAGAGGAATACTGGAACCAGCCCCTTCTTTAATTAGATCAGAAGGGGGGAGAGGAAGAACAGCGCTTCCCCAAGAAGGGTAAAAAGCATCAACTCCAAAATCTCTGTTTTCGTCTTTGTCAATTACACGGTGTTGAGCTTCAAGAATTTCAGGTACAGGTATAGCTCGAAGTTCGTTTGCATTCGGGTGGTTAAGTTCCGCTAAGAAGTCTTCTGCAATGTTTGAGGCGCTTTCCGGAGTATGGATATGGTGTGCAGCACCACTTTGAGCTATCGCTCTTTTAAAAAGACCTTCCGCATGAGAAGAGGCTAATAAATTACATACGCTGAAGGCTCCAGCTGACTCACCTCCGATAGTCACTTGATCAGGGTCTCCGCCAAACGCAGAGATATTTTTTTGAACCCATTCCAATGCAACTATCTGATCCATAGTTCCATGTAAACCTGAGGTAATAAAGTCTTTTTCTTCAGGAAAATGGGAAGCAAGATTACAAAACCCTAAAGCACCCAATCGATAGTTAATGGACACCACAACTATGCCGTGATTAGAAGCAAAAGATGACCCGTCATACCAAGGAATAGCGCCTTGACCAGTCAAATATCCACCACCATGAATCCATACGTAAACAGGACGTTTTTGATCATCGGCATTTGGGGTAGTTACGTTAAGTTTCAAGCAATCTTCTTCCCAAGGCACAGGAATACGATTCGTGAGTCCTTCACCAGGAAGTTGAGGGGCCGCCTTTCCAGACCGCTGAGCATCACGTACATCTTCCCAAGAACTAGGTGGCTTAGGAGGAGCAAACCTTAGCTCACCTACGGGTGGAGCAGCATAAGGGATATCAAAGAAGGTTTGAACTCCGTGTCGGTTACGACCTTTAATAAAGCCTGATTCAATTTCAACTATTGGATCTTCAAGAGAATTATTTGACATTAGACCTTAAGTACCAAAGCTTCGCCTTGGCCTCCACCACCACATAAAGCGGCAGCCCCAATTCCGCCGCCGCGCCTTTTCAACTCAAGAGCAAGTGTTAAAGCAACTCGTGTACCCGACATGCCGATTGGATGCCCGAGTGCAATTGCTCCACCATTTACATTAACAATGTCTTCCGGGACTCCTAGATCTTGCATTGAAGCGAGTGCTACTGCAGCAAAGGCTTCGTTTATTTCGAAGAGTTCAAGATCTGAAATACTCAGGTCGGTCTTGTGCAAAGACTCTTTAATAGCATTTGAAGGCTGAAAAAGTAGACTTGCATCAGGTCCAGCTACTTGTCCATGAGAAACTATTTCTGCCAGTGGTTCAACACCCAAAGAATGAGCATGATCCAAGGTAGTGACGACCACAGCTGCGGCGCCATCAGATATTTGAGAAGCATTTCCCGCGGTTATGTTTCCATCTGCTGCGAAAGCGGGAGCTAGATTCCCAAGAGAAACAGCATCTACATCAGAGCGAATACCTTCATCTTCTTTGACGATTATTTGATCCCCATGTCGCGATGGTAATGGAACTGAAGTGATTTCATCATCGAATAAACCGTCTTTCTGTGCTTTGCTAGCACGCTCATGAGATTGGGACGCAAATACATCTTGAGCTTCCCTACTAAGGCCAAGTTCCTTTGCATAACGTTCAGTGGCTTCTCCCATCGCGCAATGTTCAATGGTGCAAGTCAAGCCATCAAACATCATTGAGTCAACCATTTTTCCATCACCAATACGGTAACCAGAACGGGATTGCATTAATAAATGTGGGGCTTTGCTCATTGATTCCATGCCTCCAGCTACCACAACCTTTGCTTCACCAAGACGAATCATTTGGCTCGCCAGATGAATGGCATGTATCCCAGAGAGGCAGGCACGGTTAAGGAGCGTTGATGGGACAGTTAATGGGATCCCAGCGTCAGCAGCTGCACGTCTAGCAGGAACCTGACCAATTCCTGCACTGATCACATTTCCCATATAAGCAAAATCAACTTGATCTCCACTTAAATTGGCTTTATCCAAAGCTGCTTTAATTGCTATAGAGCCAAGACTTGTAGCATCTTGAGTTGAAACAGCACCTTGCAAACGACCAATCGGTGTTCGAGCACCGCTTAGGACCACAATAGGTGACATATAAACTCCTGAAATTCGTTTAATTTTGAGGCGATAGGTACAAAAACACTCTAACGGACGCAAATGCCTCTTGTTTCAAAGAAATCCTGATCAAGTATTTGACCTAGATCATCCTTGATAGAGAGTTAGAGAGTCGTAGAGGACTGAAGGAACTTCCACTCCTTGAACATGAATAGCAATCTGGGAAGCCACCAGAGTTCCCTTCTTGTGCTCACGAGCTTCTTTCAAACGGCTTCTTGCTTGAAGTGTTGAACCTGCAGGCACTGGGGCTAAAAATCGGAGACCATCAGCCCCATAATTCACTGCATTGCGAAATCCTGTAATGCGAACTCTGTCGTTCCAACTAATTGACGCAACGAGACTCAAGGTAAAAAACCCGTGTGCTATCGGTCCGCCAAAAGGGCTTTCAGTTTTTGCTCTTTCCACATCAACATGTATCCATTGATGGTCTCCTGTTAACTCAGCAAAAGCATTAATTTTTTCTTGCGTCATTTCAAATTCTGGACCCCAACCGCTCCACTCTTCAGTGGCTGCTGCTTGCAGGCCATCAATATCGTCAAAAGCTATTTCTATCATCTTGCATCTACTCCAGTTATGGTTTTATACCTCTACCGTGCTCGCAAAACTATCCGCCCGTCAAGGCGGGCGGGCGAATCGGGCTCTAGAGTTTGTTGATAGAGCAT
>CATISD010000142.1 GCA_949538625.1 Acidimicrobiales bacterium AG-410-I20 | reverse complement strand
TTCCTCGAGAATTTTTGCCGAAGCCTTGTAAAGGTCGACCTGGCTCACTCAAATACGAGTACACAGTTGCGGGACAGCGTTGGATTCTCACCAACTTCGCCTTGTACAAGGTAAAGAAACATTACCTTAAGTTTTCAAGTAATTCACACTTTTGGTCAATTACCATCTAAGAACTTCTTTTACTCTTTCTGTATATTCGGGGCGAGAAATTAAGAGTCCTGCTACAACTGGTCTTGGTTTATTGAAACTGAGATGCCCTCCATCAACTCCACTAACATCAAATCCAGCGCTTTCCGCAACTGCCGCAGGAGCGCAAGTATCCCATTCATAAAGACCACTGGGATGCACATAGACATCAACCGCTCCTGAGACTACAGCCATTGCTTTATAGCCAGCTGACCCGCATGCTACGGCTGTGCCGCCAATAGCGTGTGCTACTTCCTCGGCATCTCCCCATTGGCTACGACTAGTAATCACAATTGGTTCATTTCTTGCTGGAGGAATGTGAAATGGAGTCTGGTTTGTCCCAAAAAGACGGTTGTCTGCTGGAATGGAAACGGCGGCGGCTTGTGGTTGACCTTCCGTTACTAAAGCAACATGAACTGCCCATTCTCTACTATCGGGATACCCATAGTCACGGGTTCCATCTAATGGGTCAACTATCCAAGTTCGTTCCATCTCAAGCCTTTCAAAACTATCGACGCCTTCTTCAGATAAAACAGCGTCGCCTGGACGTAGTTCAGATAATTTTTGAACTAGATATTCATGTGCTAGGCGGTCACCTAGGTCCTGCACTTGCTTACCGGACTTGCCATCAGCAAATGCTTTTTGTCGCGCTTCTAGTAATAACAAGCCGGTTTGTTGCGCTAACAATCCTGCTAATTCGTGATCATTCATGACTCAGCAGACACTACCTGGCTCTTATGTGGGGTAGCGTGGTGGGCAGTAAGAAAATTCTTTTAGGTTGAAGAGCACACAACATGCCATATGGACGTATAACTGGATGGGCCACAAATCTGCCAGATCGCATACTCACTAATGACGATTTAGCTCAAATGGTAGACACTTCAGATGAGTGGATCACCGCTCGAACAGGAGTAAAAACTAGGCATATTGACGGAAAAGTGACTGAAATGTCTACTGCTGCCGCTTTAGACGCTATGGAAATGGCAGGGGTCTCTCCTAAGCAAATTGATCTACTTTTACTTGCTACCACTTCACCTGATCAACAAATCCCCGCTAGTGCTTCAGTGATACAACACAGTCTCGGGTTAACTTGCGGAGCATTTGATCTGAATGCTGCCTGTTCCGGTTTTGTCTATGGCCTAGTAACTGCTATGCATTTCATCCAAGGTGGCATGGAACGAATACTGGTAATCGGAAGCGACTCTTTAAGTTCAATCACTAATTGGGAAGATAGAGGCACCTGCATACTCTTCGGTGATGGAGCCGGAGCATTCGTAGTAGAGAATTCAGGTGAACAGCCCACACTACTGGGGTGGGATTTAATGTCTGACGGAGAAGCCGCGGATCTTCTCTACTGTGAGCATGGCAAAAAAATCGTAATGGATGGACAAGCAGTCTTTCGTAAAGCTGTACTCGCTATGGAAGCTGCTGCGTTAACCGCAATGGATAAAGCAAACGTAGTATCTGAAGAAATAAAACTTGTGGTCCCTCATCAAGCAAACATTCGGATTATTGAAGCAGCTTTGAAACGCTTAGATATCCCGATGGAAAAAGCTGCAGTGGTCTTGAGTTCTACCGGTAACACTTCTGCAGCTTCTATTCCTCTGGCGTTTGTCGATGCAGTCAATAAAGACCGTATAGAACCTGATGATTTAGTTCTCCTAGTTGGTTTTGGTGCTGGCATGACCTCAGCTGCTGCAGTGGTGCGTTGGGATCCTCCAAAAACCTAAATTTTATTTATGCTTACTGCTTCAGAATTATCTAAGTCCTTCGGTCCTCGTACACTCTTTTCAGATGTTTCCCTTCAACTTGGCGCGGGCCGTAAAGTCGCTTTAGTTGGGGGCAATGGAACCGGCAAAACAACATTGCTTGAAATTCTTGCAGGAATTCAAGTTCCTGATAGCGGACAAGTCCATCGGCCGAAAGAACTGACCGTTGGTTATCTCCCTCAGGAACTTCCTCTCGAAACAGGAAGGTCTGTTTTTCAACAGGTATTACTTGGGGCTGAGCAAGTAACAAACTTAAGTAAAGAAATTGAAAGACTGGGAAATCTTGTTGCTGAAAGTTCTGGCGAAGATCAGGCACGGGCATTGAAATCTTTAGGAGAAACCCAGTCACGATTTGAACAAATCGGTGGCTATGCAATCGAGGCTAATGCTCATCGCATTCTTTCTGGATTGGGGTTTCGTACTGAAGATCATGAGCGCCCAATGGATGAGATGTCAGGTGGGTGGAGAATGAGAGTTGCTTTAGCTCGACTTTTACTCTCTGCCCCAGATCTGCTGATTATGGATGAACCCACCAACCACCTTGATATTGACTCAGTGAGTTGGCTTGAGGAACATCTTAAAAACTGGCATAAAGGTCTTTTATTTGTAAGCCATGACAGAGATTTTATTGACGGTGTAGCAAATCGCATTTTAGAACTTTCTAATTCTAGAGTTTCGGAATATGTGGGCGGATTTACAGATTTTGTTGTTGCCCGGGAAGAATTACTTGCATCACAGCAAGCCGCAGCGGCACAGCAATCTCGTCAAATAGCAAAAGCGGAAAAATTCATTGAACGATTTCGCTACAAGGCCACTAAGGCACGGCAGGTGCAAAGCAGAATCAAAGCCTTGGAGAAACTAGAAAAAATCAATGTAGAAACAATTGAAGATCAAAAAATTCGGTTTGGATTCCCATCTCCTCGCCGATCATCTCGATTAGTTGCTGAACTAATCGATGTTACTGCTGGGTATGAAAACGAACCTGTCTTAGAAAGCGTCTCTTTTTCTATCGAACGTGGAAGCAATGTCGCTTTAGTTGGGCCAAATGGTGCTGGAAAAACTACTTTGGTTAAATTACTTACTGGTCAACTAACTCCACTTAAAGGTGATCTACGAATTGGAACAAATGTTGACTTATCAAGTTTCAACCAGCTGCAAACTGAAGTTCTTGATCCGAAGCGTTCAGTGATTGAAGAGTTGAGAACAATATCAGGTGTTGAAACTGATGGCCGTAATCTCCGAACGTACTTAGCTTCTTTTGGTTTTCGGGAAGAAGCCGCCGACAGAAAAGTGGGCGATCTTTCGGGGGGAGAACAAACCAGATTGGCTTTGGCTAAAACATTAGCTGTTCCTGTAAACCTACTTATTCTTGACGAACCCACTAATCATCTTGACTTACCCAGCTGCGATGTTTTAGAGGATGCATTAAATGCTTATCCGGGCACAGTAATTCTCATCACCCATGATCGATATTTAATTCGGTCTGTTGCAGACTCACTAGTAGAAGTTCGAGATGGAAAGACTTCTTGGTATGAAGGAGTTCCAGATCATGTTCTCTTCCCAACCGAAGGAAATACTCAGAAAACCACCGAGAAAAGTGGCGCTTCATCTAACAAAGAAACGAAGAAAAAGAATGAATCACACACCGAAGAAGTCAAATTAATACGACGGCTTAAAAAAGTGGAACAAGAATGGGAAGCAGCCGAAGCCGAAGTTTTACTTTCTCAAAAAGTTCTTGCTGATTCTGACTTGTATAAAGATCCGGAAAATGTGGATGTTGCAGTTGCCACTCATAACGCTGCAAAAGATGAAGCTGCTCGACTTATGGCAGAGTGGGAGAGACTTAGTAATTTAATGAGCGGAACCAGTTGACTTAATTAGCGATCTGGATACCCATTATTCATTTGTTTGGACTACCGTCATCTTCATGCGTATTTTGGTAACTAATGATGATGGCATTGATTCTTTAGGCCTTCATGAGTTAGCACGATCAATTGCCGATCTAGGTGAAGTGACTGTAGTGGCGCCTGATAAAGAATACTCAGGAGCTGGCGCAGCAATTGGCGCCGTTCACCTCATACGACCAGAAGTCCATGACGCTTATATTGAAGGAATAGAGACCTCATGGTCTGTGAGCGGCCCCCCCGGCCTTTGTGTAATTTATGCTCGCCTTGGTCTGTTTGGAGACCCTTTTGACTTAGTGGTCTCAGGCATCAACCCCGGAATAAATGTAGGCAGATCCGTTTATCACTCTGGAACTGTTGGTGCTGCACTAACTGCACGAAATGGTGGAATAACAGGTATAGCTATCAGTCAAGCAGTTACCGACTGGGGGGTTGAGGGACAGGCTTCCAATGAAGTTCTTGATAAACAAATATGGGCATCAGCCGCTGAAGTAGCGAAAATTGTTACTTCATCAGTTATCGAAAAACCGCTTTCGAAAGCTTCTGTCCTGAATGTCAACGTCCCAAATTTACCTCTTAACAAAATTGCGGGATGGCGTAATACGAGAATTGGATTTGAACCAATGCGTGCATTAGCTAAAGCAGACCTTATTTCTAAGCCTGGGCATACAGGAAGTTATCAAGTAGAAATGAACTGGGGTGATCCTTCTCCCCTTCCAGGTGACACCGACGGAGGAGCAGTTATGGAAGACTACGTAAGCGTTACTTGGCTCGGACACATTTCCGCTGATACCCCTCCCGAAAATGATCCTGCAGCACAAGCGCTGAACGAATTATTTGCTAGATAGAAACCGATATGAGCTCTAACTCTGATCAAGAAGTCTGGTATGTCGCTTACGGCTCGAACCTATTAACAGCTCGAATGTTGGCTTATTTAGAAGGTTGCTCTGAAAGTTCTCTTTGGGGTCCGCACCGAGGGGCAAAAGACCCTACTTTCCCACGTGATGATCGACAAATAGAAATTCCCTATCCAGTTCATTTCGGAGGATACAGCAATCGCTGGCTTGGCGGAGTTGCTTGGTGTTCCCACCATCCTCTCTCAGATGGAGAACCAAACCCAGTTGGGCGTGCTTGGCGTATAACTCGGGACCAGTTAGCAGATGTCGTCGCTCAAGAAAACCGTAAAGAAACAGAGGAAATTTTTTTCGCAGATACTTTCCCGAAGCCTGGTGACGCAACGCAAACAAACAATGGTCCAATTGACTTACTCATTTCTTTGAACCCTATAGACAGTATTCCAACGCTCACTCTTGGTTCCAGTAAGCCACCATCTCCTGGCCCACCTAGTTCGTCATACCGTGCAGTATTAGCGGCAGGTATGAGTGAAATGGGTTTAACGAGTGCTGAAATCACTAGATACCTTTCTGTGCTTGAAGCTAAAGCGTGAAAAATCGTCTTGCTGAAGGCAAACTATGAACATGAGAGTTGTTGTTCTTCACCAAAGCCGTACCGGTAATACAAAGAAAGCAGCAGAACTAATCGGAGGTGCCGTTCAATCATCAGGCGCTTCCGTTTCTGTCCGCTCTGTCAGCAACATCGATTACAAAGAGCTAGCGGATGCTGACTTAATATTCGTTGGTACTTGGGTAGACGGCTTAATCATGTTTGGGCACCGACCTGGAGATTCAGGGAAAATAAAAAAGGTTCCAAAACTTTGGGATAAAAACGTTATAGCTTTCATGACGCATGCCCTAAACCCTGGAAACGCTGCAGAAAAGATGGCTTCTTTGCTTGAAGAACATGGAGCTAACGTTCTCGCTACCCGTTCTCTTAACCGACACCACCTTGAATCAGAAGCACCCGCCTTCGCTAACGAAGCACTTTCTCTTATTAATAGTGTTGGAGCTACGCCATAAATTCAAGCTCGGCGAAAACCCAAATTCCTGTTGTTATTTTGGCGTAAAGCAAAAAGCCCATCAGCAGCAAATAAAGCAACCGCTCCCCAAATAATGGAGTAACCCACGAGTTCTCCCCTAGCGATGATCTCTCCATATACAGCTACACCAAGAATCAACTGTGTAGTGGGGGCTACGTATTGCATCATTCCTAAAACACCAAGTGGGACTCTTTGAACTGCGACAGCAAAGAAAATGAGAGGAACAGAAGTCGCTATACCGGTTGAGATCAACCACAAGTTGTCTGAAGGAATTGTCCAACCCATTGCCCCATACCCATTGATTCCTCGGATTACCAAATAAATGAGTGCAGGCAAAGACATAAACATAACTTCTACTGTCAAAGTGTTCAAAGCAGGACGATCTACTTTCGATTTAACCAGCCCATAAAATCCAAAACTTGCTGCGAGATACAAAGCAACTACTGGGACAGAACCAACCGCCACAACTAAAACAAGAACCCCAATTAAAGCTAAGCCAATAGAAACTTTTTGAGAAGAGCGAAACTTTTCTCCCAAAAATAAATATCCAAGTAAAACATTTACTAACGGATTCATGAAGTAGCCAAGACTTGCTTCAACTACTTGACCGTCACCAATAGCCCATACGAAGACAAGCCAATTCGTCGACAAGAGCCCCGCTGCCGTTATTTGTAGATATCTTTGTCGTCTATCCTTCAATAAATCCGCTATGTCTTGCCATGAACGACGAGCAAGATGAACTCCTAATAGAAGAATGAACGTCCACAGCATACGGAAGCATGTGACATCTAATGAAGGGATGTGATCTAGTTGCTTCCAGTAAACAGGAGTAAATCCCCACCATATGTAGGCTCCTAATCCAAAGAAGATTCCGCGATTCATTAGTGAAGTCTTACTGGTTGGATATGGAAAGCAACCTTTATTTTCTTTTGATTAGTAAGAGTCATTATTCTGGAGATTCAATGGGTTTAGTGACTACTTGAGCAAGGGCTATCAATACAAACGCCATTCCTAGTGCTTGTAAACCTCCAAGTTCTTCATCAACCAGAATCCATGCATAAATTGGTGCGATTACTGTAAATAGAAGATTCACAAGGCTCATCGTGACTAATGGAACATGAGCATGGGCATAGTTCGTAAGCCAGTGACCTGCTCCTGGTATTAAGGCCATGAGAAGCACTGGCCACCATTCTCCTCCACTTGGCGGGCTTATCCCATGTCCAAATGCGAAGGCGAATGGGAGAATTGTTATCGCCGCCGCGAGAGTCAGTCCGAGTTGATATGTCATTGAGTCGAGCTCTTCACGAGTTCTTTTTGACACAACGTAGTATGCACTAAATAGAAGCATGCCGATTAAGGCGAGCAGATCGCCTTGACGCGTGGCTATCCCGGTTGTATCGGTAACATAAGTTGAAAAAGCCACGCCACCCATTGCAACTACTGACCAGAAATAAACTATTTTTTGTGGCTTTTCTCCAAATAGCGGGCCAGCTACTACTAGAAGAACAACCGGCTGAAGTGCTCCAATCATGACTGCGTTTGCTGCGCTTGTTCTACGCATCGCCATTACAAAAAAGACGAGATTTACTCCAAATACAACTCCTCCTTTTAAGGAACTCCGAAACTCTTTTATTCCTAACTTCCCACCAACAAGCTTCATTGCTACCCAGTAACCTGCGGCGGCAGCTAACAAACGCCAAAAAATAAATGTCATCTCAGGTAAATCAGAAATTTTTACGATGCTTGGCCCGGCAGCAAGTAACAGTACAGAAAGAAGTGCAGCGCCTCGCCCAATTACTATTTTTTGCTGCATCGTTCTAGCCTCTCATGACTTGAAGCATCATCCCCAACCCGCCACAAATGTTTTTGGCTTTAAGATGAATTTATGGTTTCTAGGAAATTTGGTTTGTTATTAAATGATGAGATTGACGGTTTGTTATATGAAACTCATGGCGGTTATCAAAGATTTTTTTACGAACTTCTAAACACAGACACCAATCCGGTAACGATCACTGTTTATAACACAGTAAATGATGAGCTCCCCAAAGACCCTTTTAAACAAGAAGGTTGGATAGTTGGAGGGTCTCGTTCTTCAATTACCGCAATTGAACCTTGGATGTTAAAGCTTTTTGATTTTCTTCAGGATTTAGATGAACATAAAGTCCCAACAGTGGGAGTTTGCTTCGGGCATCAAGCGTTAGCACATGCATTAGGTGGTGAAGTACAGCGGAAGCATTCTTGGGGATTGGGTTCTAAACCCACACAAATCCACTTGAAAGAACCGTGGATGACACCTCAGATGAACGCACCGGTCATCACTTTTTGTCATGAAGATGAAGTAGTCAGCCTTCCAAATAAAGGCAAATTAATTGGCAGTGCTGAAAATTGTGCAATAGCAATGTTCGCTATAGAAGACCATATTTTTTCAATGCAGCCACATCCTGAATTCTCAAATGTTTTTGCTCGGGATCTCTACAACGACTGGAAACAGTCTTTCGATCCATCAGCCCTTCAAACAGCTAGCGATTCCTTAGATTCTCCATCAGATCGTCATATCATTGGTTCTTGGATTAAAGAGTTTTTTTCTTATCCAAGGGCCTGATTCTGAACTCTTTGAAGTTCTGTCGCTAGTTCATTAGTCCAATTTGTGAGTTGGCTTCTTTTAGCTTTTTCTTCAGGCGGATCAATCACTTTACCTACGACGATTCTAACTTTCTTAGGGCGGGGAAATTTTGACCCTGATGGCAACGAGTCACCTGTACCTCCTATTCCTACCGGGACAACACGTGATCCAGTTTTAGAAGCTAAATAAGCAGTCCCATCGAATAATTCTGCAATTTCAGGTCCTTCATGACGGGTTCCTTCGGGGAAAATTAAAACAAGATTCCCTTCTGATAACAGGTCACGGGCTATACGAACTGATTCACGATCAGCAGCTCCCCGCCTAACTGGAAAGCCACCCAAAGACGCTAAGGCCCACGCCAACGGTGGAGATTTGAACAAACTTTCTTTAGCTAGTGCTCGTAACCGCCGTCGCGTTAAAGGGGCCATAAGGAGCCCATCTAAATTTGAGCGATGTACCGGGGCAAGAATTGTTGGTCCTTCTTTTGGGATGTTCTTACGCCCCGTGGTCTTAACCCGAAAGTATGGCCACATGATTACTAAAATTGCTGTTCTTATCAATAAATAGAACGGCAACGCCGTCCAAGCTGCACTTACTCGTGCAGCGCGCTCTTGATAGTCAGTAGTCATGATGTTCTATTCAGGAGATGGCGTAAGAAATAGTTGGACTTCAATTAGTCCATTGTCTTCAACCGATACGACTATAGGTGCAGTTGGGACCTCAACTCCGAAGTCGCTAAATACCATAGGGAACTGTCCAGTAACAGTAATAATTTGTCCAATTCTTTGGGCAATAAGTTCAACTGAAATTTCTTGTGTTACCCCTTTAATTGTTAATTGGCCAAG
>CATISD010000141.1 GCA_949538625.1 Acidimicrobiales bacterium AG-410-I20 | reverse complement strand
TCGAGTCCCTCCTGCCCTGCGATGCAGTATGGGTAAACGTCCCATATCCTAGTTTGTATCTTCTAAATCGATAGAGGCCTGACAATGTCAATGAACCGAGAACAAAAACGAATGCTTCAGCGGCAAGGTGAAGTAGACGCAGATGGCGAGCCAATTCGTCAACGACGTCAACAACAGCAACCGCGCAATGAAGAACGTACTGGATTTCGTCAGTTCGTAAGAGAAATTCGTTCGGAGTTGCGTAAAGTTGCGTGGCCAACACGTTCAGAAACTACAAATTACGCTGTAGTTGTAATTATTACTATTGTTGCCTTAACTGCAATAATCGCTGGCCTTGATTGGCTTTTTTCTAACTCCATACTTGAATTGTTTGATGTCTAATGAATAATCCACAAGAAACTGAAACTTCTCCCACTGAAGAAGAGCAAAATGCTGCAGTCAGCGAAGCCGCTGATCTGCTACCTATTGGCACATCTGATGTCACCTTAGAAGCGGACGAAGCCATTTTCGAAGAATCATCCGAGGAACCATTAGAAGCACCGGAAGCTAATTTAGAAACGGCTGAAGATAATCAAGATTTAGATGAACAGTTCGATGAAGTGATTGATGTTGAAGATTTAATTGACGAAGTCGCAAATGAATTAGGCGAACATAAAAAAGCAGACAGCCCGTATGACCGACCAGGAAGATGGTATGTAGTTCACTCTCAGTCTGGCTATGAAAATAAAGTCCGTAAAAATCTTGAAGCGCGTATTGCAAATATGCATTTAGAGGAAAGCATTCTGGAGATCGTTATCCCTATGGAAGACGTAGTCGAATTCCGGAGTGGTAAAAAAGTAAATGTCTCTAAGAAAGTGTTCCCAGGCTATCTCTTGATTAGATGCCGCCTTGATGACAGAACATGGAATGCAATTAGGGAAACTCCTGGCATTGTTAATTTTGTTGGTGCTGCTGGAAAGCCTTCTCCGCTTAGAAGACGAGAAGTGGAAAATTTCCTTATGGCTGAGGATGAGTTCTCTCCCGAAACTCCAAAGAAAGCTAAAGCAAAACTTGGATTTGATGTTGGAGAAACTGTTCGAGTCAAGGGAGGACCATTTGCCGATTTCTCTGGTGAGATTATTGAGATAAATGAAGAGCAACTCAAAGTTAAAGTCGTAGTAGATATTTTTGGTCGAGAAACACCCGTGGAGCTTGAATTTTCACAAGTAGCTCAACTTTGATTAATAATGAGGTTGCCAAATTGGCATCCTGCTCGCAGACTTGAACGTTCATAAAGTTGAGAAATTTCAACTTAAAAGAGTGAGTTATAAAGATGGCCCAAAAACAAGTATTAACAACAGTAAAAATTCAGATCCCAGCGGGATCAGCTTCTCCTGCTCCACCTGTTGGTACGGCACTTGGACCGCACGGTGTAGCGATCATGGACTTCTGCAAGGAATACAACGCAAAAACTGAAGAGAAGCGTGGCCAAATAATTCCAGTAGAAATTACAATTTATGAAGACCGGTCCTTCACATTTATAACTAAGACTCCACCCACCTCTTATTTAGTTAGACAAGCTGCGGGGTTAGAAAAAGCCTCTCAGAACCCTGGTAGAGAAGAAGTCGCAACAATTACTTGGGCACAAGTTGAAGAAATCGCTGAAATTAAAATGCCTGACCTAAATGCTTTAGATATTGAAGGGGCCAAGCAACAGGTTGCAGGAACAGCTCGTTCTATGGGGATTACCGTCTCTTAAACACAGTTTTCAGTTCCCGCCAAAGTAGCGGTTTGAGATAAGAAACACCTCGTCTTATTCAAGTAATAACAATTTGAGGCAGCCAGGAGGAATGGCGAAATGAGTAAAAAAGGAAAGCGCTATAACGAAGCGTTAACCAAATATGATCCTCAACATTTGTATGGAGGACAAGAATCGATTGAGTTAGTGAAGTCACTGGCTCAAGCAAAATTTGATGAAACAATTGATCTGGTTATTCGATTAGGTGTTGACCCTAGAAAGTCTGAAGAAATGGTTCGAGGAACAGTTGCGCTTCCTTCAGGCACCGGGAAAAATGTGAGAGTCGCCGTTTTCGCTCAAGGTGAAGTTGCAACAGCAGCCAAAGAAGCTGGTGCAGACTATGTAGGGGGAGAAGATTTAGCATCAGAGGTTGAAGGGGGAATGCTTGATTTTGATGTAGCAATCTCTACCCCCGAGATGATGCCTACAGTTGGAAAACTTGGTAGAGCTCTTGGACCACGTGGCCTTATGCCTAATCCCAAGTCCGGAACAGTGACTGATGACCCGGCAAAAGCAGTACAAGATTTCAAAGGTGGAAAGGTTGAATTTCGCACTGACCGCCATGGGAATGTGCAAGTTCCAATCGGAAAAGCTTCATTTGAAGCATCAGATCTGCTTAACAATTTAAAGGCAGTGGCTGAGGAAATTGAAAGACTAAAGCCAGCATCGTCTAAAGGTCGGTATTTTCGAAAAGTCTCAGTTTCTTCGACTATGGGACCAAGTGTTCAGATTGATTCACTCAATTTAACTGAATAGTTCGTCACCACAGGGTGTGGATGAGTCAAGGTTCGGTTAGCCTTTCTTGACAATTAAATTGCTCACCAAAGACCTCCGGGTTGTCGATAGACAGAACCGAAACATTAAAAAATGTTTCTTCCCGAGCAGGAGAGCCTCAGGTTTCTCACTTGCAATAAAGTCAAGTGTGGTCTTCGGCGAGTAAAAATACAGCTTAAAGACAAGGAAACAAAAAGGAGGCAAGTGAGTATGGGAGAGATCCGCAGTCAAAAAGCCGCAGTGGTTGAAGAAGTTCGTGACCGCATTGCTAACACTGAAGCGCTTGTACTTACAGAGTACCGAGGACTAGATGTTCCTGCCCTTGCTGAACTACGTCAAGCTTTACGAGCAGTTGGGGGCGAGTACAAGGTTTATAAAAACACACTCGTTCGCTTAGCAGTAAATGAATTAAATTTAGATTTGGAAGAGCATTTAGTAGGTCCAACAGCTCTTGCCTTTGTTTCTGAGAAACCAGATGGCACAAAAGGCGATGCAGCAGCTGTCGCTAAAGCATTAGATGAATTTTCTAAATCCAATGATTCTCTTGTAGTAAAAGGTGGCTTACTAGAAGGAAATCTTCTTTCTGCTGAGCAGATTAAAGCGCTAGCTAAACTTCCTCCACGAGAAGTGTTACTTGCTCAGATAGCCGGAGCTCTTGCAGCACCGCTCCAACAATTAGCTGGGTTACTTAATGCACTTCCACAAAATATGGCGTATGCATTGAAAGCTCTTTTAGACCAGAAGGCATCAACAGAAGGAGTACAAGAGGCTGAAGAGGCTGAAGAGGCTGAAGAGGCTGAAGAGGCTGAAGAGGCTGAAGAGGCTGAAGAGGCTG
>CATISD010000140.1 GCA_949538625.1 Acidimicrobiales bacterium AG-410-I20 | reverse complement strand
TTTTGGCATTAAAAGATGCTGTAACTGCCTATCAAGAATCTCTAGATCCTATTTCTGCTCAAAAAGTATGGGATGCAGCGGAAGCACCTCGACTTGATCTTTTTCGTTCAATCAACCTTGCTTGTGATGGAATCCACACTTTGCTTCATATGCGAGCTGATCTTTTACGATTTAAAGACACCTCGCTTTCTTCTGTTGAAAAAGACTTGGATTACTTACTGTCATCTTGGTTCAACCGAGGGTTTTTAGAGCTCCAAAGTATTGACTGGCAAACGCCAGCTAAAACTCTTGAAAAGTTGATTGAGTATGAAGCAGTACATGAAATACGCGGTTGGGATGATCTTCGTAGACGTCTTGAACATGATCGGCGGTGCTATGGGTTCTTCCATCCAAGTCTTCCCGATGAACCACTAATTTTTGTTGAAGTAGCTCTTCTACATGGGCTGGCAACCAAAATCGCAGACGTTATTGATGCGCCGATACCAAGCAATGAGGCTACTGATCCTTTCCTGCCTGATACTGCAATCTTTTATTCGATCACGAACTGTCAGGCAGGACTACGCGGCATCCCGCTTGGTGATTTTTTACTCAAACAGGTAATAAGTGAACTTCAAGCAACTGTTCCCAGTTTGAATCAATTCTCAACTTTGTCACCAATACCGGGTTTACGTCGTTGGATGGACGAAGAAAACATTGAGTTTGAAACATCTAAAGATGATCTCGAAAAATTAACAGCAACTTACCTACTAACTACAAAAAGAAATAACAAACCTCGTGATCCTGTTGCTCGTTTTCATTTACGAAACGGCGCACAACTTGAACAAATCAATATTGATGGCGATTTATCACCAAAAGGTCAATCCGAATCATTTGGTGTGTTGGTGAACTACATTTATGACCCCGAAACGGTTGCAGAAAACCACGAAGCATTTATCAACGAAAACCATTTAGTGGTGAACCCTAAAATCTCTGCATTAATTTCAAAAGAATAGTGAGGTGTTGATGTGCTAACTAGCTTTGACGACTATTTTATTCATCAAACACCACATCCAGTAACAACTCCTGCTACTTCTGACCGTCATGCTTACGATCGGTATTGGTTTAACGGATATACATCTGACGGGAGTCTATTTTTTGGAATCGGTGCGGCTCGTTATCCAAATTTGGGCGTTCAAGACTGTGGATTTAGCGTAATTCACGATGGCGTACAACATTGTTTTCATGCTTCACGTCGAATGCCTGTTGATCCTGCTGATATGTCTGTAGGCCCTTTCTCTATTGAAGTTTTAGAGCCTTTAAAATCCTTACGTGTTGTCATTGAAGACAACGAAACTGGGATAACTGCTGACTTAACTTGGATCCCGCGCACAACAAGTTTCGCAGAAGACCATCAATTATTAACTCGTGAAATGATCGGTTTTCATATGGAGGCCACCAGATTTAACCAATTTGGGTACTGGAAGGGAACCATTCAAATCGGTGGTGAGTCAATAACGGTAAACCCAACCGAGGTTTATGGAACAAAAGATCGTTCGTGGGGTATACGTCCGGTTGGTGAATCTGCTCCTCCTGGAGCACCTAGAGACCCAAAAGGGTTTGTTTTTTTATGGGCTCCAATTCACTGGGAAGATCATGCAACACACGTTGGTTTATTTGAAGACCCAAAAGGGCACAGATGGCATTGGGATGGATTTATTATTCCTGCTTATACCGATCCAAATAGCATTCCTAAAAGTGAAGAAGAGTCATTGGAACGTTTACTAAACGTTAGACATGACTTAACGTTTGCTCCTGGTACTCGGCGAGTAACAAACGGCCAATTCTTTTTAGAACGCGTTGACCATGAGCCATTAGTCATTGAGTTAGAAGAGTTGCTTACTTTCCGTATGAAGGGAATTGGGTATGGTCATCCAGTATGGCGACATGGCCGTTGGCACGATGAATTAGCTATTGGGACAAATTCTTGGAGGTTAGATGAAATTGATGAAATGTCACTGGAAAACCTTCATGTCCAAGGATTAATGAAAGTAACAAATGGAGACAAAACAGGTATCGGGGTATTAGAACAAATAATTGTTGGACCTTGGGCTCCAGGCGGATTCAAAGAATTTTTAGATCCCGCGTGATCTAGTTTCACCTGTTTAAGTGCCCTAAAAGAACATTAACCGTATTAACTCCAATTTCTTCTACGGCGTACCCACCTTCCATCACATAAAGTGTTGGGATATTTAAGGCAGATATTAGTCGCCCAATCTTTAGATAATCTTCAGATGTTAAGCGGAAAAAACTAATTGGATCATCCATAAAAGTGTCAACACCAAGTGAAATAACTAAAGCTTCAGGTTGATAACTACGGATTTTTTTTAGACCGTTTTCTAATGCTTCTACCCAAACCTCGAATTCAGTACCTCTATCTAAAGGAAGATTTAAATTAGCTCCCTCTCCATTCCCGGCACCAGTTTCGTTTGCGTACCCGAGAAAGTAAGGAAATGCATCTTTCGGGTTTCCATGTAATGAAATAAAAAGAACATCATCTCGATCATAGAAGATGCTTTGCGTTCCATTTCCATGGTGAAAATCAATGTCTAAAATTGCTACTTTGTTTGCTCCATCAGTGATCATTCCTTGCGCTGCGATAGCAGCGTTATTTAAAAAGCAATAGCCACCAAATTGATTGGTTGATGCGTGATGTCCAGGTGGGCGACAAAGGGCGAATATCTCTGATGCCCCATTAGTTATCTTTTCTTGACCAGTTTGTGCAATAGCTGCGGAAGCTTGAGCGGCTTTCCAAGTACCTTCAGTTATTGAGGTTTCTGCAGCAAGTGCGTAATACCCCAGCTTTCCATCAATGTCATCTGGTATTCGGTCTTGAGTAAAGCCACGTACAGGAAAAATAGTGGGTATAGCTTCTCCGGTGTATCCAGCAAGCATCCATTCATCCCAACAATTTTGCAAAAAATTAACATATTTTTCTTCATGTACTGAAAGCAGTTTTTTTGTATCTAAAGCATTTGGTTTTGTTTGAGTTTGAAACCCATTTTTATTTAATGAGTTAACAATATGGTCCCATCGTTCAGGGCATTCAAAAGGACGAACTAGCTTTCCGTCATAAATTTCACCTTTTGGGAAATGTGCTAAATGATCCTTACTTAAAATGATTTCCATACTGAGACCCTAGACATTTACGAATGGACGTAGGCTACATGTGTGCTAAAGAATAAACCTAGTCTTTCTCAAAGTCTCTTTGGCGTTCTCCTTATTGCAGTTTTAATTTGGGTAGCGCTACTTTTTTTGAAAGTACTTATTGCCATAGTTATTGGTGTTGTATTGCTATGGGTGGGCTTTATTGTTTTGAGAATGTTGGTGACTTCTCCACCTGAACCTCCGCCAGTTGGAGAACTTCGGAAAGTGAAATTGCTTTATCGATGTAGTTTGTGCGGCACAGAAGTCCGAATGACGACGGCAACAAATGAAAATCCTGAAGCTCCACGCCACTGTATGGATGAAATGGACCTTTTAAAAACCGAAGAGTAAATTTCACTTTCCGCGCGAAGTTATCCACAACTGGGGATTAACCTGTGGGAAATTACATGCTTGTGATTTCTTAACTTTTAGGTAAAAAAATCCTTAATTACCGGTATTGAGTGGCGGTAACTATCCCACCTAAAATGCTTGCTAGTCCAACTAAAAGGTAAGTGTTGTTAGTGCCACCTGGTAACCACGCAACGTAGTTAAAGAAAATTATTAACATTCCCAGACCTAGGAGAAAAAACATTAAAATCGGTACCCATTTAGGTGATGAATCTGATCCTGAAGGATTGGGTGCTTGATATCGAGAACCAGAAGGTCCTCCTTTCGGAGTAACGCGCCCGCCTTCAACACGACGTTTTTGTGGTTTAGCCATATAACGAGGATACGGCAATAAATGCCAACAGACGACGGTTCAAGAGATTCTGATCGCTACTGTTACAGGTGTGGGATCAAATATTTTAGTTATCGATAATTACGATTCTTTCGTTTACAACCTTGTTCAGTATTTAGGTGAACTGGGAGCTACTCCGATAGTGCACCGTCATGATGCCATCACCATGGATGATGTAGAGGTTCTAAACCCAGATGCAGTTTTAATTAGCCCTGGCCCAGGAAGACCAGAAGATGCTGGGATTTCAACATCAGTAATTCAATGGGCTGCAGGCCGAATTCCCGTACTTGGAGTTTGCCTTGGTCATCAAGCCATTGGAATTGCATGGGGAGCGCAAGTAATTCGAGCTCCAGAAGTTATGCACGGAAAAACTTCTTTTATTGAACATAAAGAAATGGGTGTATTTACCGGACTTCCTTCTCCACTAGAAGCCACTCGTTATCACTCACTCATTGTGGAACGAGAATCTCTACCCGACGAACTTGAAATCACTGCGGAAAGCAATGACGGACTAATAATGGGTATTCGCCACAAAGAATTTGATGTAGAGGGAGTGCAGTTTCATCCTGAATCAATTCTTACATCCGCAGGACATAGCTTACTAGCGAACTTTCTCACACGAATAAATTAAGATTTATTCTGACTCTTCAGGTTCTTCCTCAGGTTCTTCCTCAGGTTCTTCCTCAGGTTCTTCCTCAGGTTCTTC
>CATISD010000139.1 GCA_949538625.1 Acidimicrobiales bacterium AG-410-I20 | reverse complement strand
TAGGTTTAGGTTCGTTAGTCGAGAAGTCCTTAGCGACGCGATCACGTTTAGATGATTTGATTGTTCAGAACCCTGAACATGTAACTATGTTGGAGAAGTTAGAAGAGGCTTACGACAATTTGCATGACAGTCGGATCCAACTTCCTTCGGGTGATGATTTAGCTGAAGAGTTAGAGCGTTTCTTGCGTGATCAGTAGTTTCTAGATTACGAAATTAACTAATTTGGGTGCTCGTACAATAACTTTCTTCGGTTGATTGCCGCCGAGTTCAGAAACTATTTTTGATGATTGTAAGGCGAGAGTTTCAGCTTCCCCTTCTTGTATGTCAGCGGAAACCTCAAGTCGATCTTTAACTTTTCCATTTATTTGGACAATCATTGTGACGGTTTCTTCTTTCAATTTTTCAGGATCGGCTACTGGCCATTTTTCTAAATGGATATGCCCTCCGTTACGTCGTTCCCATAATTCTGCACATACATGCGGGGCAGCTGGTGCCATGACCAGAAGAAGAACATCTACTGCTTCTTCTAATATTGGACCATGCGCTCCTTCTTCTGATTGAATCCATCGGTAAAGAGTGTTAGTGAACTCCATGAATCCAGCAATCGCTGTGTTATATGACCAGCGGTCATACTCGTTAGTGATTCGATCCATTAACCGATGGGTTGCTTTTTCAATTTCTAAATCTGCGGTTGAAGGGTTTCCTTCTCGGCGTTCTCCTGGGAGGTCTTTAGTTGATAAAGCAAGACGCCAAATGCGACCAATGAATTTAGAGCATCCATCTATCCCGAGGTCCTCCCAGTCAACATCTTCTTGTGGAGGTTTGACTTGTAAGTGAGCAAGCCTTAATGCATCGGCTCCTTGACGATCCAAGATTTCTTCTGGGGCGACAAGGTTTCCTTTTGATTTAGACATTTTTGTTCCGCCAAGGCGAATCATGCCTTGTGTGAAGAGACGGCTGAACGGTTCTCGAAGATTCTTGGGGGCTACCCCAAGATCAGCTAACGCCTTTGTAAAAAAACGAGCGTACATAAGATGGAGGATGGCGTGTTCTACTCCCCCGATGTATTGATCTACTGGCAACCATCGTTCTATAGCTTCTATGTCGAATGGGTTTTGCTTGTTGTTTGAATCTGCGAAACGGAGAAAGTACCAAGACGAATCAACAAACGTGTCCATAGTGTCTGTTTCCCGTCTCGCTCCTCCCCCACAATTTGGGCAGGTCACATTTAGAAACTCTTCATGAGTGGTAAGCGGAGATCTTCCAGTTGGCATGAACTCAACATCATCGGGAAGATTTACCGGCAACTCATCTACTGGCACCGGTTGTTCTCCACAATTCTCGCAATAAACAATTGGTATTGGACAACCCCAGTACCGTTGACGAGACAAAAGCCAATCCCGTAGCCGGTAGTTAACTTTTGCGTGTCCTAGTTGCTGCTCTTCAATCCATTGCGTCGCTTTTTCTTTTGCTTCAGCAACGTACATTCCATTAAGGAATTCGCTGTTGATCGCTGGCCCGTCATCAACAAAGGCTTCTCCATCAAAGTCTTCTGGTGGTTCTACGGTGCGTAGGATTTCACAATTGTGTGCTTTAGCGAAGTCCCAGTCTCTTTGATCTTGTCCAGGTACCGCCATAATGGCGCCTGTTCCATAAGTCATGAGCACATAGTCCGCTAAAAAAACGGGGATTGCTTTACCAGTGAAAGGATTAATTACTTTCCCGCCAGTGGCGATACCGCGTTTGTCTAAAGTCCCTTCGCTCGAAAGGCGATCAATGTCAGAAAGTTCTGCAACTGATTTACAGAATTCTTGCACTAACTCTCTATTTTCATCTGTGGTGAGTTCATTGACTCGGGGATGTTCTGGTGAAAGAACAGCAAATGTCATACCAAAGCCAGTATCTGGACGTGTCGTAAACACAGATAGTGGTTCGGTGTCGCTACAAGGTTGCCCGTTATCGTCGGCAATCGGTAAACCGAATTCGACCCCTTCTGAACGGCCAATCCAATTGTTCTGCATTACTTTGACTTTGTTTGGCCAGTCAACAGTCTCCATGTCATCTAAAAGTTCTTGCGCATATGCAGTGATTCGGTAAAACCATTGCTCCATGTTTCGTTGTTCCACCAGATCGCCGGAACGTTCACAAGTCCCATCAGGAAGCACTTGTTCATTAGCTAGAACTGTTTGACATCCGGAGCACCAGTTAACGGGTGCTTCTCCTCGGTAAACAAGTCCAGCTTCATAGAATTTGAGAAAAATCCACTGTGTCCATTTCATGTATTCTGGGTCATGACTACGCACCACTCGTCGCCAGTCATATGCTGCACCAATACGGCGAAGAGACGCAGATAAGGCTTCGATGTTTTGATCTGTGTGTTCCCGTGGATGTGTTCCAGTTTTTATCGCAGCGTTTTCCGCCGGTAATCCGAAAGAGTCGAATCCGATGGGTGATAGAACACCGTCACCCTGCATTGTTCGATAGCGAACGAGAAGGTCTCCCATGGTGTAGTTGCGAACATGCCCCATGTGTGCTGGTCCACTTGGATACGGGTACATGGACAGCACATAGTAAGGGGGACGTGGATCGTCGTTGTCCACCTCGTAAGTTCCCTCTTTGAGCCAACGCTGTTGCCAACGTGACTCTATTTCTTGTGGGTTGTACACATTAGACATCACAAAGAGGCTAGCGAACTGGAAAGTATTACATGGGTACTTACACCGTTATTGTAAATAACTTACTGGACTCATGTTCAGAGATTGATAAGCGCTGATACCCTTTGTGGTTCTGCGGGGCTATAGCTCAGTTGGAAGAGCGCTTCCATGGCATGGAAGAGGTCGGGGGTTCAATTCCCCCTAGCTCCACTCGCAACAGGTGTTCTCAATGTGTGCTTGAAGTTTTCTTTTACC
>CATISD010000138.1 GCA_949538625.1 Acidimicrobiales bacterium AG-410-I20 | reverse complement strand
TACTTCGTCATGCCAGTTGGGAAACTGGGAAAATGGCTTTGGGAGGTCTGGCAATTGGCATAGTAGCTGGAGTAACTTTTGCCTTTTTCGCAACTTTATTTAGATTCTTGAATGAGGGGCTTACTCCACTCGCCGTGGCAGTTAATGCCACACCAATCGTTGCGTTAGCTCCAATATTCAACGCTTGGTTCGGAGTAACAGGTTCTGTCAGCAACCAATTAGTAGTAGCAACAGTGGTGTTTTTCCCAGTGTTTATTAATACTGCAAAAGGGCTTACCGAAGTACACGTGAATGAGATTGAACTCATGCGGTCATATGCAGCAGGGGATTGGACAATATTGAAAGAGGTTCGTATTCCAAATGCTTTACCGTTTTTCGCAAACGCTCTTCGCGTAGTAGCTCCCTTATCGGTCATTGCCGCCATCGTTGCAGAGTATTTCGGCGGACCTCAGGATCGAGTCGGCTATGTTATAACATCAAATGCAGGACTTGCTAAATATGACGTTGCATGGGCCGCTATTGCAGTTGCCTCTGCATTTGGACTATCACTATTTGTAGGTGCACTTCTCATAGAGAGGGTAAGTACTCCGTGGAAATCGGCGGTACAACTTGAAGAAACAACAAAAAAATAAGGAGAAACAATGAAACTGAAGAAAATGATGCGGGCATTCGCATTGTTGACAGCAGTAACACTGTTCATGACCAGTTGCGGTTCAGATGATGAAGCCTCAGTTGGTACAGGGGATTGTGATTCTGTTGACAGCGTGACATTGCAATTGCAATGGTTTGCTCAGGCTCAGTTTGCTGGCTATTACGCCGCTGAAGATGGGGGAATCTATGACAACTACTGTCTTGATGTAACCATCATGGAAGGTGGCGTGGATATCGTACCTCAGCAACAACTTGCGTCAGGAGCAGCTGACTTCGCTGTTTCCTGGGTTCCTAAAGTCCTAGTCTCAAATGAGCAGGGCATGAACTTAGTGAACGTAGCTCAAGTATTCCAGCGCTCAGGGACGCTACAAGTCTCTTGGGCCGATTCTGGCATTAACTCACCAGCTGATATGGCAGGTAAAACTGTTGGTAACTGGGGATGGGGTAACGAGTTCGAACTTCTCGCTGGAGCTCGACAAGCAGGCCTTGATCCAGCTACAGATTTCAATTTAGTGCAACAAGGATTTGACATGTTGGGCTTACTTGAAGGAGAGATGGATGCTGTACAGGCCATGATTTACAATGAGTATGCACAGGTTTTGGAAGCAATAAATCCAGCAACCGGTGAGCTCTACACAGCCGATGACATGACAGTGATTAACTGGAATGACGTAGGAACAGCGATGCTTCAAGATGCTATTTGGGCCGATGGTGACCGTTTAGCAAGCGATGAGGCATATCAAGATATAACAACTCGTTTCGTAGCGGCTTCCCTCGAAGGTTGGGCACACTGTAGAGACCATTCAGATGAATGCGTTGAGCATGTGTTGAATAATGGTTCAGCGCTCGGAACTTCACATCAGACTTGGCAGATGAATGAAATTAATGCATTGATTTGGCCATCCTCAGATGGAGTCGGCATGATTGATGCTGATCAATGGGCACAGACCATTGACGTAGTCACTAACTATGGCGACCTTGAAGCAGTGCCAGCAGAAGATGCGTATACCAATGAATACGCAGAAGCTGCAAACGATATTCTTGACTCAAAGGGTATTAGCACTACAGGTAGTGACTGGACAAGAGCCACTGTGACCTTAAATGAAGGTGGCGAATAGTCATTTTGACTAATAGGGCGGTCAGTTAAAAACTGACCGCCCTATAGTTCATGGTGCTGCCCGCTTCATTTATAGTTTTGACCCCAAGGAGAAACTATGAATAGGGCAGCAGCGATGGTGAGCGGGCTCGTATTTTTTGGATGCGGGCTCGCTTTGCTATTTTTGGCAGATCTAGGAGTAGGCCCTTGGGACGTACTACACGATGGCTTAGCTAATCGTTTAGACCGCTCACCTGGAACGATGATCCAGGCCGTAGGGGCACTATTACTAGTTCTTCTAGTTTTCTTCCGTCAGCCCTTAGGCCCAGCGACAATAGCAAATGTAATAATTATTGGATTAGTGGTGAACCTCATTATGGGGCTTGCAGAAACACCTGAATTATTCGGTATCCGGTTACTCATGGCAATCGCTTCCCCAATTGTGGTCGGATTCGGCTCAATGCTTTACCTTGGCGCAGGGTTAGGAGTCGGACCAAGAGATGGGTTAATGACCACATTAATTGAACGCGGATTAGGAATCGGAAAAGCAAGGACATTAATTGAATCAGTTGTATTCGTAGGTGGAGTTTTACTTGGCGGATCATATGGATTAGGAACTCTTATTTTTACTTTCGGAGTTGGGCCCTCATACCAATTTTTTAAGCATCGGGTTTGGTCAGGATGGCCAGAATCAACCGGACGTTTCATCTATCGTCGGTAATCTCATCTAACCAAACATATTTTTTTACGCCTAACCTGTTTAGAATGTCCCAGAATTCGCTTGAAGTAGATTCTTCAGTTCTCGAGAAAGTGGACCGGCGTGCTTGGTTAGCTTTGAGTGTTGCAACACTCGCCTCCCTCTTAACGGTTATAGACGTTTCCATAGTTAACGTTGCATTCCCGTCAATAAAAAGAGACTTAGGAGCTTCTTCTGCAGGGCTCTCATGGGTTTTGTCTGGTTACTCAGTCTCGCTAGGAGCGTTTCTGCTCATTTCTGGCCGTTTAGCCGATCAAAGAGGACGGAGAAAACTTTTCTTAATTGGTGTAGCAGTTTTTATGCTCGGATCATTCTTTTCCGGGATTGCCCCCACACCAGGACTTCTAATTGCTGCAAGAATTTTGCAAGGGATTGGATCCTCAATCTTAAGCCCCGCATCACTCTCAATGATTTTGCCTGAATTTCCCCCTTCTCGCCATTCGACAGTAATAGGCATATGGGGCGCATCAGCAGCTCTCGGAGCGGCGATCGGACCGACAATGGGAGCTATTCTGCTTGATCTACTCAACTGGCGATGGGTCTTCTTTGTTAATGTTCCCGTTGGTCTAGTTATCTTCATACTTACCCCAAGGCTTGTGAGGGAAACCAAAGATCCGAATGCTGAACAACGATTTGATCTCATCGGTGTACCTGCGGGAACACTTGGAATAGCGATGATTCTATTAGGCGTAGTTCAGGGGCCAGAGTGGGGGTACACCTCGCTTACGACAATACTAATTTCCATTACAGGTGTTTTATTGTTAGGAGTATTGATCTACCGATCTTCTGTGCATCCTTATCCGCTTCTCGACCTTAATTTATTTCGCTTACGCCCGTTTTGGTCTGCAGCGATAGGCCAAACTCTTTTCTCAACAGCATTTATCGCAACTGTTTTATTTAACACCCTTCTCCTTCAAGAACTTTGGGGCTGGTCTGCTTTAGCCGCAGGATTTGGTGTGGTAGCTGGACCTTCTCTGGCAGCAATCTTAGGTGGACCCGTGGGTTCAATCGCTGACAAAGTAGGGCATAGAACACTCGTGTTTATTGGAGGGCTTTCAGGAACATCCAGCATTGTATGGCTTTTGCTAACTGTGGGAGAGGAAAGTAACTATTTGACCTCAGTGCTACCTGCTCACCTTCTGCTTGGCATCGCGGTAGCTTGTTCGTTTGCAACATTTAGTTCCATGGGTTTGAAACTTGTCCCTGAGCATCGATTCGCAACTGCTAGTGCCACACTTCGAACAGGTTCATCAATAGGTTTTGCAGCAGGAGTGGCGATAGCGGTAACTATTGCGTCAGCAACTGCGAGTAAAGGACAACTTGAATCATTCCAATACGCCTGGATATTTATGGCATGCACTTTCTTTGCTGGAGCACTTTTTTCAAGAATTGCCTGTCCCTCTCGAGAAGAGCTTAAACAGGCGAACCTAAGTTAACCGGAAACGTTTCGCGCCCACGAAGAATCACTCGACCATTGTAAGTAGGGTCACCATTGAAATCGAGATCTGGGAACCGCCGCACCAAATTAGCAACAGCGATTTCTCCCTCCATCCTAGCTAAAGCCGCCCCAAGGCAGTGATGAATACCATTTCCAAAAGAGAGATGCCTCGAGGCATCTTTTCTTCGTACGTCTAATTCGCCGGCAGTGGGGCCCCAGAAGATTTCATCATGATTCGCGCTGCCTAGCGAGGTGAGTATTGTTTCCCCAGCAGCAATTTCAACCCCACCAACTATTGTGTCTTGAGTTAATGTTCGTCCTGAATTTTGTACCGGACTGTCGTAACGGAGAAGTTCGTCAACCATCGTTCCATCTACAGACTCATCTTCTCGTATGATTTGAAGTTGATCTGGATTGTTAAGCAAAGCATGAGTTCCATTTCCGATCAGGTTGACTGTTGTTTCATGACCTGCAATAAACAGAAGACCAGTCATTGAACGTAGCTCAACTTCAGAAAGTCTGTCTTCTTCTTCCTCTGCTTCAATAAGGGCAGTAAGAAGATCATCTTTAGGGTGTTTCCGCTTGTGGGCAATTGCTTCACCAAGATATTCGTCCATGCAAACTCCACCTGATATTGCCTCGTCGACCTCTTCTGGAGTTAAGAAAGGTTCAAGAGTTTTACTGAGGGCTTGAGACCACTCTCTTACCATTGTCATATCAGTATCAGGCAAACCAAGCATTTGATGAATAACTGCAAACGGGATAACAAATGCGTACTGACTTATAAGGTCTATTTCTTGAACTTCAACAAGTTCATCAAGTAGCTCATCAACAATGGTCGTGGTTTGCTCGCGCATACGAGAGATAGCCCTTGGAGTGAATGTACGTTGCACTAATCCTCTCAAGCGAGTGTGGTCTGGTGGATCAAGACCTAAAAGAGAAGGTCCACGGCCTTCGGTTCTTTCCACCAAGACCTTCATATGTTCTGGAGCCTCTGCATTTCGGTTACGCCGCCCTTGCATTGAAGTAGTGGGGTCGCGGAGAACCTGAAATGCGTCGTCATATCGAGAAACTAATAGAAGGTTATTAGCAGTTCGGTGTAGTGGATCTTCTTTACGCAAGCGCGCATAAGTAGGGTAAGGGTTAATAACGAAATCTTTGTCAAACGGATTCCAAGTTGGAGCAGTATCTAGATTCGTCATACTCCCAGCGTATAACTAGATGCGATATCAGGACTAAGCGGAGTTTAAGAAGAAAGCTTCTTCATGACTTTCTGACGCCATTCTTCAGTTGTGTCTACTGAATTGAAAGTAAAGCAGTGAACTCCAGTTATCCCAAGATCTAAAGCATGTTTAGAAAGCGGGGACAGTAACTTATTTGGATCGTATTTCCCTGGTGAAAGGAGGCGTAAAGCAGTTGCTCGGTTCTTCTTAAGGAATCTTGTTGAGTGCCCTATGCCTAAACGTAGAGAAATCGTTAACAATCTTTTAGTATCAACGGCTCCGGGTACGCCTAAATGACATGGCAGCGAAATGCCTGCTTCTCTTATTTCGCTTAACCATTCAGCGATTTTTTTTGCATCGAAGCACATTTGGGTAGCGATATACCCTTCGTATCCGGCCTCAAAAATAAGTTCTTGTTTCTTAAGTAAAGCCTGATCAAGAGAACTGTTTGGGATGTCGGCATGCCCATCGGGATAAGAACCTATACCTATCGTGTCAATATCTGGCTTTCTCTCAATTATTGCTTGAAGGAAACTTGGAGCATCGTAAAAGGGGCCTCTTTGATCGGCATCTCCTCCGATAACAAAGATTTTTCGAATACCTTGCCTGTGTACACGATCAATAATCAAGTCAACATGTTCTTCGCTCTCAACCATGCGGGCTGCGAAGTGCGGGATAGTGGTGTGCCCATCTGCCGAGAAACTTTCACAAAGATCAAGTGTGTCATCAATGGTTTTTGCAGGCGAACAGGTGACCGACATCGTTGAATTCTGTGGAAGAAACTTTGCTTGATCATGAACATTTTTAAGAGGGATCAACTCATAAGTCATCCCTTGAAGTAGTAGTTGCTGAGTTTTTTTGTCAGAACGGGTGTTTTCAAACATTGTTAAGCCTAACTAAGTCCAACTATTTCACCGAATTCATCAATGTCAATGGAAGCTGCTGCTGGTTTTGCACCTAAGCCCGGCATTGTCCTCATGTCTCCACAAATTGGGTAAACAAACCCCGCCCCAACTGAAGCTCGAACTTCTCTAACAGGAAGCGTCCAGCCGGTCGGCGCCCCTTTAAGTGAAGAGTCGGAACTAATTGAGAGGTGGGTCTTGGCAATGCAGACCGGAAGATTACCGAATCCATTTGCCTCATAAATATCAATCTGCTTATTTGCTTGAGTTGAGAAACTTACTCCATCTGCGCCGTAGATTTTTTCAGCAATCGTTCGAACTTTTTCTCTTAGCGGCATTTCATCGGGATAGAGGACTTTGAATTTAGATGGCTCTTCCGCCGCCTCAGTTATTGCTTCTGCGAGTGCAGCGGCGCCTTTCCCACCTTCTGTGAAATGAGTTGTTGTTGCTACCAGCGCACCATATTCTTCAGCAATTTCTTCAATGGCTTTTATATCTCCATCATGGTCTCCTGGAAAAACGTTTATTGCTACGACTGGGGAGACGCCGTGGATTTGCATATTTTCGAGCTGTTTCCTTAGGTTGACTCCACCTTCGTGAACTTCGTCAGGATTTTCCTTAAGAATTTCTTCTGGCAAGGGCTTCCCGGCAACAATTTTATGATTTCCGGAGTGGGCTTTAAGTCCGCGGACAGTTGCAACAAGTACCGCAGCATCTGGGGTTAGACCTGAGTAGCGGCATTTGATGTTAAAGAAACGCTCGGCTCCCATATCTGCTCCGAACCCTGCTTCGGTGAGAAGAAAGTCTCCGGTGTGGATTCCTATTTGGTCGGCAACTATAGAAGAGTTACCTGTTGCGATATTTCCGAATGGTCCGCAATGAACGAGCGCTGGGGTGCCTTCAAGAGTTTGCATCAGGTTTGGCTTTATGGCTTCACGTAAGATGACTGTCATAGCCCCAGCAACTTCGAGATCTTCTGCAGTCACTGGTCCGCCTGATTTGTCGTAACCTACAACTATTCGCCCCATTCTCTCCCGGAGGTCTTTGAGGGAAGTGCAGAGGGCGAGAGCAGCCATAACTTCAGAAGCAGCAGTGATGTCGAATCCAGTTTCCCGTGGAACTCCATCAAGTCGCCCGCCTAAACCAACAATTACATTTCGAAGTGCCCGCTCGTTTATGTCGAGCACTCTTCGCCAAGTGATGTTATTTAGATCTAAGTTGGATTTGTTGCCATGAAACAAATGAGCATCCAGCATCGCTGAACACATATTGTGAGCTGCAGTAACTGCATGCATATCACCGGTCAAATGAAGATTGAGTAACTCCATTGGTACTACTTGGCTGTAGCCACCTCCTGCCGCTCCACCTTTTATTCCGAAAGTGGGACCCATAGAAGGTTGACGTATAGCAATCGTTGCTTTCTTACCTATATGGCTGAATCCTTGGCCTAAACCGACGACAGTGGTTGTTTTACCTTCCCCAAGTGGAGTCGGAGTGATAGCTGATACAACCACGTACCGGGCTTTGTCACGGCTACTCATTGATTCAATTGCTTCAAGTTTTATTTTGGCGGCGCCTTCACCATAGATTTCTAGGTGCTCACTAGGGATTCCAGCGTCAGCGGCAACCTCGGTTAAGGGTCGAAGTTTTGCAGATCGAGCTATTTCTAAATCAGAAGGGAACGACACAGTCCCATCTCCTACTTTCCTAAAGAATGCGTGTTTTCAAGTCAGATGCAGTTTATTTCCAACCATAAAGAGTTTACTACTATGCGGGATAGACTTCCCGTATTGTGGGAAACAAGTTTATTCAAAAGCGTCAGGTATTTCTTCTTTACGTTTTGAAATAAAATTGAGAAGCTTTTGATCAGCTTCGGGATCAATTTCAGGGGGTTCATAGCTAGCTAGCATTTCTTTCCAGACTTTATTTGCTCGCTGTACCGTGTCTAACGCCCCATCCTCTTCCCACTGTTCGAAACTGTCGTTGTTTGCTATTTCTGATCGAGCGAAAGCTGTTTCAAAATTACTATACGTGTGTGCAGCTCCTAGAAAATGTTGCCCGGGTCCTGTTTCGCGTATGGCATCCATTGCTTGCCCATTTTCTGAAAGATCAACCCCAGAAATAAATTTTGCCAAAAGACCACATTGGTCCGCGTCAATTATAAATTTCTCATAACCCATAGCTAAACCACCTTCAAGCCATCCGGCTGAGTGGAGTATGAAGTTCGCTCCAGCAGTTACTGTAGGGATCATTGTCGCCATACTTTCAGAAGCGGCTTGCGCATCTGGTATCTTCGATGCGCATAGATTCCCTCCTGACCTAAACGGAACTCCTAAGCGTCGCGCTAAAGCGGCAACGGTATAAAGAACTAAAGCAGGTTCAGGTGTTCCAAATGTAGGTGCACCGGTTTGCATAGACATAGAAGATGCAAACGATCCAAAAATGACGGGTGCCCCTGGTTTAACTAATTGAACAAAAGTCATACCAGCGAGAGCTTCAGCTAGGGTTTGCGCAGCTACTCCGGCAACAGTTACAGGGGCCATAGCTCCGGCCAGAATAAATGGACTGATCATCGTTGCTTGCATACTTCTGGCATATGTTTCAGCCGCACCAAGCATTGTCGCATCCCAAGACATTGGTGAGTTGGCGTTAATAAGGCTTGTCATAACTGTGTTCTCTTGAACAAACTCATCACCGAAAACAAGTTTGGCCATATCAATTGAATCTTGAGCCCGTTCAGCAGCAGTTACTGAACCCATAAAAGGCTTATCTCCGTAGCGAAGATGGGCGTAAACCATGTCCAGATGTCGATGCGAAACAGGTATGTCAACAGGTTCGCAAACCGTGCCTCCAGATAAATGCATATGTGGACTCATGTAGGCAAGTTTGACGAAATTGTTAAAGTCTTCAATCGTCGCGTACCTCCGCCCGTTATCAAGATCTCGAACAAATGGAGGTCCATAAGCGGGAACAAAAACCATTGAGTTCCCACCTATTTCTACGGTTCTGCTTGGATTCCTAGCATGATGAGTGTAAGTAGATGGGGCAGAATTGCTAACGATTTCTCGGCACATCCCTCTCGGGAAACGAACTCTTTCTCCATCAATTTGAGCACCGGCTTTCTCTAATAAAGACAAAGCTGAAGGGTAGTCACTGAAGTTAATTCCAATTTCTTCCAAAATAGTGTCTGCATTATTCTCTATTGCAGCGAGTCCTTCTTCAGAGACGACTTCAAGGGGTTCTAAAGATCGAGTTAGATAAGGACGAGTTTCTCCCGCTGTATTCTTTCGAATTGATTGGCGAGCGGCACGACCCCCTGATCTGCGTCTAGGAGTATCACTCATTTTTTCCCCTTTCAGAGGCACTGCGGCCTCGGCGCCTTCTTTGGCCCTTATTTTCAGAAGAGTTTTTATTTCTCTCTGGCAATGTAACCACTTTTGACAGTTCTGGATACTCAGATGAAAGATGTGGTATTGCCATGGCCTCAACGAAATGCTTTTGGAAGTCAGGTTCGGTAGCAGTTTCTACTTTTTCTATTTGATTTACGAGTTCTTGAATTTCTTCACGCGCTTGGCCAGAAAGAAGAGCAATAACTGCACCAGTTCCTGCAGCATTCCCAACCGCTTTCACATGGTCTTGATCGCAGTCAGGGATTAGTCCCAACACAGTGGCATGAATTGTGTCAATATGGCTACCGAACGCACCGGCGAGGTTGATGTGATCAACTTTTTCAATAGCAAGGCGGTCCATGAGTAGTCGGATACCTGCATAAAGAGCTGCTTTGGCAAGTTGAATTGCACGAACATCATTCTGGGTGACAAAGATTGAAGAGTTTTTTTCGTCTGATTCGTAGAGAAGATATTGAACGGTTCTCTCATTAGGTTGCAGCCTTGGTGTAGATAATGAATTAGCGCCTCCGATGATTCCATCGGAACTAATAATTTTTGATAAATACATTTCTGCTATGACTTCAATAATTCCTGACCCACAGATACCAGTTACCCCAGTTGAAGAAACCGCATCGGTGAAGCCTGGTTCATCTGACCACATGTCGACCCCGAGTACTTTGAAGCGCGGCTCTCCAGTTGCAGGATCAATTCGGACTCGTTCAATTGCTCCTGGCGTTGCTCGTTGGCCTGAACTAATTTGCGCTCCTTCAAAAGCTGGACCGGTAGGGCTGGAGGCGGCTAGAACACGGTTTCTGCCAGAAAGAACAATTTCAGCGTTAGTCCCGACATCAACAACGGCAACTATTTCGTCTTGGTTGTATGCATGTAATTGTGTTGCGAGAATTACCGCTGCTGTATCCGCGCCGACATGTCCGGCGATACAAGGAAGCACATGTACGCGGGTAGCGGGATGACAGGAAAGTTCTAGCTCATTCGCACTGAAGTCAGCCGCATCTTTTAGTCCAAGAACAAAAGGTGCTTGCCCAAGCGGTATCGGATCAAGGCCAAGAAAGAGGTGGTGCATTACTGGGTTGCCAACAAGAGTAATTTCTAAGATCTCTTCCTTCTCTGCTTCAGTTTCTCTGCACAATTCATCAATTAAACCGTTCAGAGCTTCACGAACGGCTTTAGTCATTTCAATTTCCCCACCGGGATTCATCATCGCGTATGAAACCCGACTCATTAAGTCTTCGCCAAAGCGAATTTGTGGATTCATTATCCCGGCAGTAGCAAGAACAGTTCCAGTAGTTAGTTCGCAAAGATGCCCAGCGATAGTTGTAGACCCGACGTCCACTCCTACTCCTAGAACCCGTTCTTGTAGTCCAGGCCATAGGGCAACAATTTTCTGTTTATCTCTGATACCGACAGTGATGGTTTTGAAATCCGCTTGAGAATCGTTGTCTAAGAAAGCGTCTCCAAGTTCAAAAACTAAGTCTGTGAACCCCCATTGATCCTTGAGGGCTTCAATTACTTCTTCTTTTAGCTTTGATGTCGTACCTGTTTCTAGTTCTACGAAAAATAATTTTAAAACGGGATCTAGAACTACTTCTCCGAGGTCTATCTCTTTTCTTACAACTTGACGATGCACCTGGCTTTCTTCGGGGATATCTACGACCACATCACCATGAATTGTTGCTGCGCAACCTAAACGACTGGCTTCTTCTAAAGGCCGTTTCCCCGTGTATGAAGTTTCTTTACTTCCTAGCGGAGACAGCCCGACCTCTTGAGAAGAAATTCCATATTTCGCAAATTCTCCAAACATGGGTTGGACCTGGCATCTGCCGCAGATGCCTCGCCCACCACAAACAGAGTCAAGATCGACGCCGAGATGTCTAGCAGCATCAAGTACTGTTGTTCCGTCTACGAACTTCCCTCTTAGTCCAGAAGGAGTAAAGAAGACAAGATTTTCTTCACTCATAGAACAGAGCGATCGCCAAAAGTCACGATCTAGTTACTTGGCCGACGGCGGCCACCACGTCGTTCGCGAGTAGGAGAAGAAGGATCACGATTATCTCTAATCCATTCTGCGCAGTCTGTATCTGCGCCAATAAGCACATCTGCAGCTTGAATGGCGGTTTTAACTTCTGCATGTAGTGGGTTCATGATGGCGGAAGTCATTCCATGACTGATCGCCATTGCGATAAATGTACCGGTAACAGCATGACGGTTCGGCAAACCAAAACTTATATTTGATGCTCCACAAGTGGTATTGACCTTAAGTTCTTCTCGTAATCGGTGAACTAAAGCAAATACTTGTTGTCCAGCAGTACCCATCGCTCCAATAGGCATCACTAACGGATCTACAACAACATCCTCAGAAGGAATCCCGTGATCAGAAGCTCGTTGAACTATGCGTTTCGCGACCTCAAATCGGACATCAGGGTCTTCAGAAATTCCTGTGTCGTCATTCGAAATTGCTACGACTGCTGCTCCATGCTTTGCAACAAGTGGTAGCACTCGTTCCATTACTTCTTCTTCGCCGGTAACAGAATTGACAAGCGCCTTACCTTGGTAAACAGACAATCCTGCTTCTAAGGCCTCGATAATTGAGGAGTCAATTGATAGAGGTACATCAGTAACTGACTGCACTAATTGAATAGCTTTAGCGAGTAAGGCAGGTTCATCAGCTAAAGGAATTCCCGCATTCACATCTAGCATTTGTGCTCCTGCAGCAACTTGAGCGATGGCGTCAGCTTCTACACGACTGAAATCATCATTCTTCATTTCTTCAGCCAAGAGCTTTCTTCCAGTTGGGTTTATTCGCTCGCCAATCATGACAAATGGGCGTCCAAAACCAATTGTCAATTCTTTGGTTGCTGAACTCAATAAAGTGTCGGTCATAGATCTCTCCTAAGGGTCATTCGTCTTCAGACGATTCCACGCCTCCGGATCGTACGAGATTTTTCACACGTTCAGGCGGGTAAGCCGCTTCAATTTTTTTAACTTCTTCAGCTACCGCTGCGGCAAGATCAGTCCCACATTCTTGAGACTCTCTTCTCCACTCTCTGACGTAATCATCAGTTGTAGATAATCCGGCAACCATAGCTGCTTGGTCAATAGCCAACTGGAACCTCGGATCTAATAAGGCTTTTTCTCTCGTGCGGCCACTTTGTGCTGTAATTTGAGCCGGAATGTCTCTCCAATAGATCGTTATGAGCGAAGAAGCCATATCACGAAATCTCAGTCAGTTGATTTTTAGAGTGCTTACCGAGTTTTACGATATTTGAGCCCAATTCTCCATATCCTGTCTTTACAATCTTGAAAGTAAGCCCTAAACGCTGAGCGGCTTCTTGTGCTTTGCGCTCAATTTCTGGGTCATCCGTCTGAGCGAGATAAACAAGACGAGTGTAAGAACCAAAGTAATCAGAAAGAAGTTCAGGGTGCTTGTCAAGCCAAAGAGCTTGGATAACTAAACGATCAAAGTGTCTGGTGAGGAAGTCCGTAAGATAAAAAGTTCCAATTTCAGAATCTTGAATCTCTGAAAACTGTTCACTTCCAGCAAAAAATTCGTAGCAATGCGCCCCAGGAAGACGTTCAACTTCGAGCTCTTCGCAAACTTTGTCTAGTAACCCACCTGTACCGCAGTCAGCGTAACCAACATAAATGTTGTCGTAGTCAGGTTTCGATTGAATTACTTTTTCTTTTACCGCATTAGGAATCAAGTCCGGGGTGTTGTGGTACGAAGCAGGAAGGCATTCAATATCCATGGAGTCAAGCCCATTGATTTTTTTTAGTTCAAGAAGTTCTCTAGATAGAGCACCGCAGGCCACTACAAGAGTTTTTCCTGATTTGGTATCAGAGCTTGACATCGTTCCTGAAACCATTCAAAGGTTGGCTTACACTTCTGCAGCGCGTCGTTCAGTGACTAGACGTTTAGCAGTTTCGGCCGCTACCGCTGCATCACGACAGTATGCGTCTGCACCGATAGCCTCTCCGAATTCTTCATTGAGAGGAGCACCGCCAACAATGACCATGTATTCTTCTCGAAGGCTTTTTTCAATCAGCGTGTCAATTACTACTTTCATATAAGGCATCGTGGTCGTCAAAAGAGCTGACATTCCTAGGAGATCTGGTTTGTGTTCGTCAAGTGCTCCTAAAAACTCTTCAACGTCGGTGTTTATACCCAAGTCGATAACTTCAAAGCCAGCACCCTCGAGCATCATCCCAACAAGGTTCTTGCCAATATCGTGGATATCTCCTTTGACAGTACCGATCACAATTTTACCAACAGGTTCAGCCCCAGTTTCGGCAAGTAAAGGTCGTAAAATTTCCATTCCTGCTTTCATGGCGTTAGCAGAAAGGAGAACCTCAGGAACAAATAAAATTCCGTCACGAAAATCAATACCTACGATTCGCATACCTTCTACAAGAGCATCGTTGAGTACGGCAGAGGGACTCCATCCACGTTCGAGCAGAATGGTTGTGCCCTCTACAATTTCTTCTCCAAGTCCGTCATATAGGTCATCATGCATTTGGACCACGAGGTCTTCGTCAGAAAGATCAGCGAGAATTATTTCTTCTTCTGGAAGCTCTTCAGTCATTTTCTGACCCCCTATCAAGATTGAGACTTGTCTATCTCAACCTAAATCTATTCTTACCCGCTTAGGGGTTTTAACTCAAACCGTCCCATAAAGTGGGAAGGCCTTCTCCGTTGAAAACTCTACTTAATACGAATTAAGCAGTCCAACATCCTCGGTTGACTTCCCGTATAGTGGGAAATAGAGTTTTGGCAGAGAAAAGAGTTTAGGAGTTTCGTATGAAGATTGTTCAAAGCATTGAACGCGCTTTCGGGCTACTTAACGAACTTTCTAAAAGCCCTGCCGGAATAAGTGAATTATCACGAAATACTGGACTGCCTACAAGTACCGTAGCTCGTCTTCTCTATTCACTTGAAAGGGCGGAAGCAGTTGAGCGCGAAGGAGGTAAATCTGTTTACCGCATAGGACCTTCGCTAGTGACAATGGCTTCTAGCGTGAATCCAACTCAACGATTACTTACGGCAGCACAACCCCATCTAAAAGGACTTGTAGAGGTGCTCGGCGAAGCAGCTGGACTTGGAATTCCAGCAGGTTATGACGTTCATTACATCGGAGAAATCGACTCTCCTCATCCAATACAGATTCGTGACTGGACAGGGACTAGCCTGCCTATGCATATTGTCCCATCAGGAATTATTTTCTTGGCTCATTGGCCCGATGAAGCTGTTGAAGCTTTTCTTCGTCATCCATTAGACCGGTTTACACCAAAAACTGTTATTTCACCTTCAGAAATCCGTCAACGCATAGTTGAAGCTAGAGAAAAGGGCCACGTATGGCTTTTTGAAGAATTCTCCGAAGGAATAAATTCAATTGCAGCCCCAATATTCAACCACACAGGAGCAGTAGTAGGGACACTGCATAGTCACGGCCCGTCTTTTCGCTTTCCAGCCGAATCTATGGAAGGCGTTATCGCTAATCGAGTTATGCAGACAGCATCTGCCATTTCGGAAACATTAGGCCATACACAGTAGGCCCAAGGAATTGTAAGTCTTTATGTCAGCAATCTACGGAGTGATAGCAGCGTTAGGTGTCGGTGTTGGAGATCACGTAACTCGAGGATCTGCAGACCGAAGTTTCATTTCACAAGCACTCGGAATCTTTTTCTTAGGAAACTTTATTTTTGCTTTGCTTGCAGTCTTGTGGTTTGGCGGAGAATGGCGAGCTGGAGATCTCATAGTAGGTGCTTTGAGTGGATTGATCGCCGTAACCGCTATTGGAACGCTTTATCTGGGTTATCAAGCAGCAAGTGCTGGAGTGGTTGGTCCGCCAGCGGCAGTTTTAGCTGTAGTTGTCCCAGTTGCGTTTGATTTAATCTTTGGCCAGGTGCCTTCAAACCAAATTTTATTTGGGATAGGAATCGGAGTTGTTTCCGTTCTACTCATTTCGTTTAATCCATTATTTACTGGGAATCTACGCCGAGGTATTGGTTTTAGTGTTATAGCAGGACTTGGCTATGGGTTCTTATTTGTAACACTTGATCAAATTAGTGCGGAGAGCGGATTTTGGTCTGCGGTGTCTCAGCGCTTAGTTGGGTTTTTAATTTTTGCAGGGTTTAGTTTGCGTCAAAAACGTAAAGTATTCCCGACAAAAGATGCTGTTGGAATTTCCTTACTTGGGGCACTTTTTGCCAGTATTGGAGCTCTCGCTTTTCTTTATGGGCTTCAACATGGTGACTTAGCTCCAGTAGCGGCCATAGGTACTCAATACGCTGCAGTTACGGTTGTGTGCGGCTATTTTTTCCGAAAAGAGCAATTACGAGTTTGGCAATGGATCGGATTACTAGGAACAATTATTTCTCTTTCTCTTATCGTTACGGGTTAACTCTTTAAAAAAAGTGGCGTTTGGCAACGATAAATGGCTCGTTGAAAATGAAAAACATATTCTCTTCCGTATGGGTGACTTACTGATGGACTAGGTAGGCTCCAAATTCGTGGTTAGGACGTGTTTTTCGCTCTAATCTAAAGAATTGACTCCACGCGAATAGGAGAAATAAATGAGTGAGTTTCCTACTCAAGCCAAAGTTGTGGTTATCGGAGCAGGCATAGTTGGTAATTGCTTAGTCGGACATTTAGCTCGACTGGGATGGGAAGATATTGTTCTTCTAGACAAAGGTCCGCTTCCTAATCCTGGTGGATCGACTGGACATGCTTCTAATTTTATTTTTCCAGTTGACCACAATAAAGAAATGGCTTTACTTGGAGAGCAAAGCGCGAACCAGTATCGAGATTTAGAACTTTCAGTTGATTCTGGCGGAATTGAGGTTGCAAGAACAGAAGAGCGCATGGACGAATTAAATCGACGGATGACTTCTGCTACAGCTTGGGGAATTGAGGCTCGACTACTTTCTCCATCAGAGGTAAAAGAGCTAGTTCCATTTGTTAATGAGGACGTAATTCTAGGTGGGTTCTACTGCCCAACAGTTTCAGTCGTAGATTCTCTTGAAACCGGAACCGTCATGCGAAAAGAAGCGATTGACAAAGCCGACTGCCAAGTTTTCGCAAACACGGAAGTGTTGGATATTGAAACGTCAGAAGAAAGTGGTGTCACTTCCGTAAAAGCCGTAGTAACAGACAAGGGAAGAGTGGAAGCAGAATATGTCGTCATTGCTTGTGGAGTCTGGTCAAATCGTTTAGCAAATATGGCCGGAGCAAATATTCCTCTTGCCCCAGTAGTACACCAAATGGCTGATGTCGGACCAATTGATATTTTGGCAGAAACAAATAATGAGATTGGTTATCCAATTGTTCGCGATATGGACACTTTCTGTTATGAACGACAATCTGCAGGATCAATGGAAGTCGGATCTTATGGTCATCGAACCATAATTCATCATCCCGATACGATCCCGTCAAACGAAGAAGCAGCGTTATCGCCGACAGAAATGCCCTTCACTCCAGATGACTTCGACGATCAAATGGAAACAGCGATTGAACTAATGGACATGCTTGGAGACGCAGAAATAAAATACGCAATCAACGGGCTCCTTTCCCTTACTCCTGACGGCATGCCATGCCTAGGAGAAACACCAGAAGTTAGAAATCTTTGGTCTGCTGCTGCTGTTTGGGTAAAAGAAGGACCTGGGATGGCTCAAGTCGTAGCTGAATGGATGACATATGGTTACCCAAGAGTGATAGATGCACACGGCGCAGATATTGCACGTTTTTATGACGGGGAATGCTCTGAAGAACATATTTGGGCTCGCGCAGAAGAAAGTTTTATAAAAACGTATGGGATAGTTCATCCAAGCGAACAATGGGCTGGCCGGAGAAATATTGAAGTTGGACCGTATTTCTCACGACAGGAAGAACTCGACGCGATGTTCTTTCAAGCTAGGACATGGGAACGTCCACAATGGTACGGAGCGAACGATGATCTTGTAGATCGTTACGGTCTTAACGAAAGAGAAGTGGAATGGGATAATCGCTGGTGGAGTCCAATTACGATTGGTGAACACTTAAATCTTCGTGAGAACTGTGGCTTAGTGGATCTCAGCGCTTTTCAGATTTACACATTAGAGGGTGAAGGTGCAGTCGAATATGCGGATTACCTCGCCGTGAATAAAATTGATGTTCCAATAGGTCGATCAATTTACACTCCATGGTTGACTCCAGATGGAGGCTTCCACTCAGACTTAACAATGATGCGTTTAGCAGAAGACAAAGTTGCAATAGTCACAGGGGTATTTGATGGCGGACGCGACTCGTTCTGGGTTAACAGACATATGCCAACAGATGGATCAGTAAAATTCACAAACCTAACTAACAAAATTACGACTCTAGGCCTGTGGGGTCCGAATGCTCCAGAAACTCTGGCTCAATTAACAGACCATGATCTTAGTCAAGAAGGATCCTCTTATGGATCGGTTATAGAAGTAGATATTGCTGGTTTGCCTTGTCGTATATTCCGTATTTCTTATGTTGGAGATACTGGTTGGGAGATCTACACCGACTGGGATAATGGGCCGGCACTTTGGGATGCCTTAATGAAAGCCGGTGCCGATTTAGGCATTCGTGCCACAGGTGGTGGAGTTTATGGAACTTCCGGTCGGCTTGAAAAAGGTTATCGACTCATGGGGGCTGAACTCGAAAGTGAATACAACCCGCTTGAGGCTGGACTAGCTCGACCCAAGGTAAAGGCTGCAAACTTTATAGGGAAAGAAGCCTATCTAGCAGCACGAGAGCAAGGAGATCCAGAAGTCTCAATGTGCACACTTACGGTCGAAGACTTGTCAGACAGCCAAGGGCGTCTCCGATACCCACAAGGTGGGAATGAACCCATTCTTAACATGAACGGAGAACGAATCGTAGACTCACATGGCCGAACAAGCCGAGTTACTTCAGCGGGGTACGGGCCTTCTGTTGGTAAACACTTATTAATGGCTTATCTGCCAACAGAGTTGGCAGTTCCAGGTACAGATCTTCAAGTGATGTATATGAACGAGCTTTACCCAGTAAAAGTGGGGTCAACAGGATCAGTCTTTGATCCAGAAGACTCACGTCTTAAATCTTAAGGAAATCATTAATGCGTCTCCTAGTTTGTGTAAAACGGGTACCGGCCCCAGGAGCGCGTATAAACATAACTGATGATGAACAAGATGTAGACGCAGCTCATCTTGGTTTCACGACAAGTCCCCATGAAGAATGCGCTCTAGAAGAAGCAGTTCAAATAGTGGAAGAACATGGTGGTGAAGTAACAGTCTTGACTTTGGGGCCTGCAGAGGCAGAAGAACAGTTACGTTATGCAGCAAGTGTTGGCGCTCACCATTTTGTTTTGCTTCCCGTTACTGAAGTTGAGTGGGATCCTCAGAGAACCGCAAACGCGCTCGTAAAAGCAATTAAAGATCTAGAAGAGAATACTGAACCATTCGATCTTGTTTTGTTTGGGAATGAGTCAGCCGACTCAGGAGGATTTCAAGTAGGGGTTCGAGTAGCTCATGCTTTAAGTCGACCAATTGTTAATGGAATAAAAGGAATAGAAATCACTGAAGATACAGTTACGGCCCGCAGGGAAATTGATGGTGGATTTGAAGTGTATGCAATGCCGACACCCGCTGTTTTAGGCATTAAGGAAGGAATCAATTTACCTCGTTATCCAACTATGAAGGGACGTCTTGCTTCAAAGAAGGCCGAAATTGAGATAAATGAGCCAAACGTAGAAGCAGGCGGACAGACACGCATACGACTACACCGACCGGAAGAGAAAGTTTCCGAAACAGTTATTTTAGGCAATGGGCCAGAAGCCGCTCCGGCAGTCGTTGACCTTCTTCAAGAACTAGGGGTTCTTTAATGTCTGTGCTAGTTCTTTGTGACCATGATCGGGGCGCACTTGCTGAAGCCTCTTTAGAGGCGCTTACCTTCGGCAGGCAACTTGCATCTGAACTTGGAGTGGCTTGCCATGGAGTTGTTATTGGTAAAGGTTCCGATACAGCTTCAGAAATACTTCCAACGTATGGCGCTGAAACTGTTCACTTGGTAGAGCATGAATTGCTTTCCGACTATGGGCCTGCTGCATGGGGAGAGTCTCTAACTCAATTGGTGAACATAACCAATCCGACGGCGGTGCTAGCAAGTGGAACAGATCGCGGCAATGAGGTCCTAGCGTATTTAGCTGCAAACCTTGATCTCCCATTTGTAGCTAATTGTTTAAATACTGACACAGGTAATCCTTCTTCTTGGATTATGACACGAGTGCAGTGGGGTGGCTCTCTTCTTGAAGATAGCGAGTTGAATACAGACAAAGTGAAATTGTTTACTGTTACTCACCATGGAATAGAGGCCGAAGAGTCGAGTTCCCCTACTGTTGGACAAAAAGAAATTTTTACACCGGAACTTGAAGGATCTATAACGCAAACAATAGTTACAGACAGAGTTGTCTTAACTCAAGGAATAACTTTGTCAACCTCTCCAGTAGTGGTTGGAGGTGGACGTGGTGTTGGTTCGGCCGAAGCCTTCGCTCCATTAGAAGAATTAGCAGCAGAATTAAATGGAGTAGTTGGCTGCTCACGGGCGGTAACAAATAATGGTTGGCGCCCGCACTCAGATCAGGTAGGACAAACCGGTACTCGCATTGCTCCGCAGATATATATAGCAAATGGAATTTCTGGCGCAATTCAGCATTGGGTTGGAGCGATGGCTGCAAAAAATATTCTTGCAATAAACATTGACCCGGAAGCGAATATGGTGTCGAAAGCCGGATATGCAGTTATTGGAGATTTACATCAAGTTGTGCCTGCAGTTTTAGAAGAAGTCAGACGTCGAAAGTCTTAAAACTAAGATTCTTGTATCTGTTTTAGTTCTTGAGGTAGAGCAACTGGAACAATTTTTTCGTTGATTTGTAAAGGGACCCATCCGCGTAATGAGTTAACCATCCATATTGATGAGATTTCATCTATATCAGAACGGTGAATAATTTTTTCACTGATTTTTCCTTGTTCAAGTAGTTGTCTCCTAAACGTTCCTGGAAGCAAACCAGAGGTAACAGGAGGCGTATAAAGGTCAGATCCAATTTTTACGACTAGGTTTCCTGTTGTTGTTTCAGTGAGCTCTCTACGTTCATTCCATAGAAGGACATCAGGAGAGTCAGGAAAACGAGCTCTAGCGAGATCGTAGATATCGCGAATAGTGGTTTTATGAAACAGAAATTCATTTTCACTTTGCACTGGAACAACATCTATAGGCACTTCCCAAGATTCCAAAACTGGTTGAGGGAGATCAAGAACTTGTACTTCAATAGAACCACTGGGCGAGACTAAAAGTCTTACCCTCTTCGGCTCGTTAGCTCGGATTTGTTCAAGAGAGGCTAAAACGCTTGTTGTATCTAGATCAAAACCAAAGTGGTTAGCTGAAGCAGTTATACGATCTACGTGCAAATGTTGAAGATGTATACCTTCTTCTGGTTCCCACCGCATCGTTTCAAGAAGAAAGAAATTTGATTTTGCTCTATCTAAAACACGGCTTTTTTGCTCAACTTCACGCCACTCTTCATTTGGATCAGAGTCCCAGACAATTCCACCCCCAACACCGTATTCAGCTCGTCCACGTTCTTTATCAATCCAGACAGTTCGAATGGCAATATTGAATTCCATAGTCCCGTCAGGAGCTAAAGCTCCAATAGTGCCGGTATAGATTCCACGTCCATCTCCTTCTAGCGCTTCGATGATTTCAGTGGTGCGCACTTTCGGTGCACCTGTTATTGAAGCAGCAGGGAATAAAGCTTTGAGTATTTCTGGAAACTTTGCTGTTGATTCTGCAGTAACAGTTGAAGTAAGAGTATGAACTGTTGGGTAAGACTCAACCGTATGAAGGAAGGGAACTTTTACCGAACCAGGTTTGGCTATACGACTTAGGTCATTACGAACCATGTCTACAATCATCGTATTTTCCGCGAGGTCCTTTTCTGACCTACTGAGATGCGAAGAAGCTAATTCATCCCAAACAGGGTCAGGGTGACGACCAATTGTTCCCTTCATTGGTCGGCAAGTAAATTGATTTTTGTTACGTGAAAAAAATAGTTCTGGGGAGGATGAACATACCGCTCGATCTCCCAGATCAAGAAAAGCAGCGTGATTAGATTGCTGAGCACGGATCAAATCTCCAAACAAGCCGCGCGGGTCGCCAGAAAAATCTGACCTTAACCGAATTGTATGATTTACCTGATAAGTTTCTCCGGCTGCAATTAACTGTCGGATTGTACGAATAGTAGTTAGATAGGCGGAATGAGAACGATTGGATACCCAAGGTCCAACGTCGTAGCCACCACTTTCTTTGGGCGCAGATGAGATACTTGGCGAAGTAAACACCCCAAATGAAACAAGAGGAACTCTTCTGATTCGTGAGGAACGAATGGCGTCATCGAATGCAGGGCCAGCATCGTAAGAGATCATTCCTACTACCCAGTAACCGTCTTCCGCAGCAGCTTGAGCATCATAAATTGCTTGCGGTACGTCTCTCAAATCTTCAGCAACAATGACAAAAATTGGGTTCTCAAAAGACAGCCATTGCCTAGACCCATCTATGGGGTATTGAAGTAATGCGTTCTGAACTCCGGAACTCATGACGTAATTGGAGCAGCCCAACCAGCTTCTCGATCAAGGCGTCGAACGAAAATTCCAGATCGTGGCTTTGGCTCGAAGTAAGAAGATTTCGGTGGCATGCGCTCCCCAGCATCAGCTACAGCCATGAGTTCGTCAATTGAAGTTGGGTGAAGGATGAAACCTATAGCACCTGAGGCATCACATTGAGATTCAAGTGCACTTATGCCTACAGGTTCTGGAACGTAATTAATGATTGGGTCGCTTCCTGGATCTTTAATATCAAATACAGGTTCTAATATTCCGCTTTGTAATCGTGATACGTCAAGCAGATCTACGACTCGGCTTCCAGTAGACGTTGGTAATTCCGTGGTGTACCAACAACCATCTATATATATCCCCACCTGACCTGGTTGTGGTCGTGCCTGTTCAGCATCACGTTGAACAGTAAGCGGAGAAATCTTTTTTATTTCTTCAAGAATCTTTTCAAAAGAACGACCCTCTCGATCTTGGACTCGACGATGAAATGGGAGAACCAACATCTCCGTGTCGGGAAATAAAACAGCTTGTATGTGCTTAAGCGGCCCGCCAGCATCGCCAAAAGAATTCAACGCTTCAGAAGCGGCAGCCAATCTATGGTGACCGTCAGTGACATAGAATATTTTTTCTTCAAATAATGACGACAACTTTTCAGCTTCGTCTCCCGTTACAGCCCATACAGTTTGAAGAATGCCTTCGTTTTCAGAAACTAATTCTGGTTTTGCTTCGCAAAGCCGTGAAATTTCCTCTTCGAGGAAAGCGTCGGAACGATAAGTCAGAGAAACAGGGCTTGAAGACGCGCCGACTCTGACAAGGTGATGTGCCATAAGTTCTGCTCTATTTGGTCGGAATAATTCATGTCGCAAGATCTTGCTATCATCTTCGTCTGTTACCGGTAAAAGGCCCATCACTCCGGTTTGAACATGGTCTTTGATTTCTAGACGGTAAAGAAATAGACAAACTTCATCGTGAGAGTTGTAAACATCAGCGGCATACAGTCGCTGCATAGCTTCTAAGCAACTATCTAATAGGGCATCAACATCTTCTCTTAGTTCTGTTGGCAAATCTTCACGAGATTTTGTGACATTGAGAAAACTGTATGGGTTTTCTTCAGAAATCAAAGTGCGTTGTTCAGGGGTGTAGGCATCGTAAGGACCCGTAGTGACTTGGTCTGCCCATTCTGATTTAACTACTAATCCAGGAAAAGGTAAAAGAGTAGTCACTATTCGTGTTCCGCTACTTGGATTTGTATTACATGTTCAAGGCCACGTAATTCTTCACAAATTTCTGGGGTGAGTTTGCCCGATACATCTAATACAGCTACTGCTGAGTTAGCACCAAGAAAAACATTATTCTTAACGGTTTGAACGTTAATTTTGGCATTCCTCAGAACACGAAAAACCTCCGCCAAAACCCCAACTTGATCAAAGTGCCGAACGGTGATTGAAGCTGTTCCTATTCGTGAAGTGGCCATATTCACGCAATTTATTACCTCACCATTTCGATAACCCTCAATTACTTCAATAGTTCCATTAGAAGTTGCGTCTTGAGCTTGTTTGGTAGAAGCACCAATATGGTGAGAACCAACTACTCTCGGATGAGATGCAAGAGGAGAGTTAAATTTAGATGTACCAGCTTTGGGTTCATCACAAAATACATCAAGTCCCGCACGCATATTTTTAGCCTCCAAAGCGGTTAATAAAGCTTCTTCGTTAACTACTTCACCACGACTTGTATTCAAGAGAACACTTCCATCTTGCATCTGGTTAAGAAAGTCGGCGTTAACTAAGCCTTCTGTGCTTTCACCACCCGGAACATGAATAGATACAACATCTGATTCTGACAGCAAGGTTTCTTGATCATCAACAAGACGAATACCGACGGAACGGATTCTAGATTCAATATCTACACGACGGTTTGGGTTTCTTACAGCAATGACTGACATCCCAAAAGAACGAGCTCTTTCAGCCACTGCAAGACCAATTTCTCCAACTCCGATTATCCCCAAAGTCTTCCCGAATAAGCCTTCTGCCTCACTGTACTTTTTCTTGTTCCATTGGCCGTCTCGAAGGTCTGCAACACAGTCTGCAATATGACGGTCAATAGCGAGCAAAAGTCCAAGAGTGAGCTCAGCAACAGCTACAGCATTAGTTCCAGGAACATTACAAACATAAATTCCGGCATTAGCTGCTGCTTGACAATCAATAGTGTTAGTCCCTGCACCAGATCTCACGATTAGGGAGAGTTGGTCACTGCTTGCAATTGCCTCAGCAGTAACTTTGGTACTTCTTACAACGAGTACATCAATACCCTCAAGTGCATTCGGGAGATCTTCAGTACCTATGTCTGGCTCAACTACGCACTCATCACCGCGCTGGCGCAAAATATCAATGTGGGACTCTGGGAGAGCATCTGCAAATAAAATTTTCATATCTTTCCTTTTGGTACGCCGGAACCGGCACAATGGCGGGCTACAGGGTATCCTCTGCGGATAAGGGTCTTAAAACTCTATGCAAAATCACTAAAAAAGGCAAAAATAATCAATTAAAACAGTTAGTTGATTACTAATTGGAGGGGAAATGAGTCGTTCAATGAACCGAAATGTGATTGTGACTTGTGCAATTACAGGAGCAGGTGATACCACCGGAAAGAGTCCAGAAGTTCCGGTTACTCCAGAACAAATAGCGAACTCTGCTTTAGAGGCAGCGGAAGCAGGCGCAACAATCGTTCACTGTCATGTCAGAGATATAGAAACTGGAAAAGGAACACGAAATGTTGCTCATTACGAAGAAGTAGTAGAGAGAATACGAGACAAGAATAAGGAAGTCATCGTTAATCTCACTTCAGGGATGGGAGGAGACCTCAATGTTGGGCCAGATGACAATCCTATGGACTGGCAACCAGGAACTGATCTTGTCGGGGGGCGTGAGCGATTAAGTCACGTTGAAGTTATTCATCCTGATATTACGTCTCTTGACTGTGGATCTCTTAACTTTGGCGATGACAATGAGGTCTATATTTCAACTCCGTCAATGCTAAGAATCATGGCAGAACGCGTTCAGGAATTAGGCGTAAAACCCGAATTAGAAGTTTTTGATACAGGGGGCTTATGGTTCGCAGAAACAATGATCTCAGAAGGCATCGTTGATGCTCCTTACTGGATTCAATTATGTCTTTCGATCCCATATGGAACACCTATGGATATTGGAATCCTGCAGGCGATGGTAAGCCGTTTGCCTGATGAGGCCGAGTTCACCTCATTTGGGTTAGGGGCTATGCAAATGCCTATGGTGGCTCAATCCATAATGCTTGGAGGTCATGTACGGGTGGGATTAGAAGACAACCTTTATCTGGAGCGTGGAGTACTGGCTACAAATGCGTCCTTAGTCGCTAAGGCATGCCAGATTATTGATTTGATGGGGGCCTCAGTTCAAAGCCCAGCTGAAGCGAGAGAAACATTACAACTCAAGCGATGAGCGAAGAAAAAAGAACAATTGCTTGTATTGGAATGGGAGTTATTGGATGCGGATGGGCAACTCATTTTTTAGGGCAAGGCTATGATGTTCGAGTCTGGGATCCAGTTGACGGAGTTGAAGAAAGGCTTAATTCTTTTTTAGATCTTGCTTGGCCAGCCATGACTGATTTAGGTTTGCCAGAAGAAGCTGATCGAGAGAACTTTGTCGTTTGTGAAACAATAGAACAGGCTATTAAAGGAGCATGTTTAGTCCAGGAAAATGCCCCCGAGCGTCTTGAGTTAAAAATGGATCTTCTTGCAGAATTAGACACGATTTGTTCTAGTGATGTTGTTATAGCTTCCTCTACTTCTGGGTATTTAATTAGTGATATGACTGAACGATGCAAAAAGCACCCTGAACGAGTTGTTGTAGGACATCCCTTCAATCCGGTGTACTTGTTGCCTCTAGTTGAAGTGGTGGGAGGCCCCAATACGTCTCCAAAAAGTTTAATGAAAGCTCAAGAAATATATGAGTCAACTGGAAAACTCGTCTTACGGCTTGATAAAGAAGTCGATGGTTTTGTTTCTGATCGGTTACAAGAGGCGATGTGGCGAGAAGCCTTGCACATGGTAGCGAATGGAGAAGCGACGGTAGAACAACTAGATCTAGCAATCACCGCAGGTCCAGGTTTACGCTGGGCATTGATGGGCCCAATGTTGACCTTCCACCTAGCCGGAGGCGAAGGCGGAATGGCACATATGCTTGACCACTTCGGACCATCCTTAAAGTCTCCTTGGACACGTCTAGAAGCACCAGAGTTAACTAAAGAGTTACGCGATGCAGTAGTAGATGGATGCGAAGAAGAGGCTGCGGGACGAAAAGTGGCTGATTTGGTGAATGAAAGAGATAGGGGATTAGTCGCAGTCATAAAAGCACTACGAGAATCAGGAGCAGGGACTCCAGGGAAAGGTTCCAAAAATGGACCCTGAAGAAAGAGAAATACTTCCTGCTCCTTATGACCTACCTACCGGAGATTTTTATCTTTATCCAATCGTCGCTGAGATCGTTTCAGTAAAAATTGCTGAACGAACAATTAAAGTGAACTGGAGCAACGAAGAAGCAAGTGATTTCCATTTTTTTTGGTTACGTGATAACTGTCCGTGCTGTGTGCACCCCTACACGCTTGAACAAACTTTTGAAATCGTTAATGCTCCCAAGGATTTAAAACCTTCTAAAGCTGACGTAACTTCGGATGGGGCGTTAGTCGTTCAATGGCAGCCCGAAGAACATGAAAGCGTTTTTCACCCTGGATGGCTTAAGGCACATTGTTACTCAAACAAAAAATCTTCTGATCTAAACGAGCAGAAAGAAATATGGGACGCTTCCACTCGAGAAAAACCAGATGAATACACTTGGGCCAACATATGCAGTGATGAAAATATTGAATTGCAATGGCTTCAATCAATACAAACTACAGGTTGTGCTTTAATTCATGCCGTGCCGCCTGAGGACCTAGCTGTGGGCGAAGTAGCAAATCGGATTGGAGTAGTAAGGCACTCTAATTTTGGAGATTTGTTTGATGTGCAAGTTGACTTTGACCCCGTAAGTAATTCCAACACAGGGCTTGAATTGCCGCCACATACAGATCTACCCACTCGTGAATATCAACCCGGTATGCAACTATTACATTGTCTAATGAATGACGTACAAGGAGGGAACAGCATCCTCGTTGACGGTTTTCGTGTAGCAGAAGAAATTCGGGAAAAACATCCAAAATCTTATAATTTACTCACCACGGTCCCTTGGGATTTTGCCAATCGAAGTCGAACCAGTGATTACCGATGGCGAGCTCCAATGATTGGCTTAGACCAAATGGGAGAATATTCAGAGGTACGAGCTGGTAGTTGGCTTAGATACCCCCTACAAGCTCCAGCTGAATTAATGGATGATATGTATGAGGCCTATCGAATATTTGAGGCAACAAGTCATGACCCGAAATTCCAAATCAAATTCCGCCTTGAACCCGGTGATTGCATGATCTTTGATAACCGGCGAGTTTTACATGGAAGAACTGCGTTTGAAGCAAAAAGCGGAAAACGTCATCTTCGTGGGTGCTATATCGACCGAGATGAGTTACGTTCACGGATACGTTTACTTGAAGGTAATGAACGCCGTAAATTAATACTGTCTGAGATAGAAAAATAATTCAAAATTACGTAGTAGTTTTGTTCGTGTAGATTTCTATCTTTTTAATCTATTAATAGTTAAGGAGCGCATATGAGTGGACGACTCACAATGCCAATGGTACGAGACAACGGAAAGCTGCGTGAAGCAACGTGGGGTGAAGCCCTAGATCGAGCATCTTCAGGCTTTAAGAAAGTTCTTTCAGAGCATGGCCCTGAATCTTTCGGCTTGTTTAGTTGCTCTAAGACGACCAATGAGGTGAACTACGCTGCTCAACGTTTTTCTCGTTCGGTTATTGGTTCAAATAACATCGATAGCTGTAATCGAACTTGACATGCTCCTAGTGTCGTCGGTCTGGCGACAGTCTTTGGAGCAGGAGGAGGAACTTCGTCGTATGTCGAAGTAGAAGATGTCGACGCAATTTTGCTATGGGGTTCAAATGCTCGTGAAGCCCATCCAATATTTTTTCATCATGTACTTAAAGGATTGAATAACGGGGCCAAAATGTGGGCCGTTGATCCTCGTTTCACTTCTTCCGCGAAGTTCGCAGATGCATGGTTAGGTTTGAACGTAGGAACTGATATTGCATTAGCTAATGGGGTCGCGCGAGAAATTATTCATTCAGACCTAGTTAATGAAGAATTTATTCGTCACGCCACAACTGGTTACGAAGAATTTAAAGCTCATGTAGACCCATGGACTTTGGAAATCACTTCTGAAATAACAGGAGTTCCAAGTGAAGCAATAAAAGATCTTGCACACGGCTACGCAAATGCTCCAACCGCTCAAATTCTCTGGACTCTAGGAATCACAGAACATCACACCGGAGTAGACAACGTTCTTGCACTATCAAACCTTGCACTTTTAACAGGGCATGTCGGAAGGCCTGGTTCTGGTTTAGTCCCATTACGAGGGCAGAACAATGTTCAAGGTGGCGGAGATATGGGGGCGCTACCGAATAAATTACCTGGATTTCAGGATGTAAATGATGATGAAATAAGAGCCAAATTTGAGGATGCTTGGGGATCGGAATTTACCGGTGAACCTGGTCTCAATTTGACTCAAATGTTTGAAGCTATGGGACAGGACAAACTAAAAGCAGTATGGGTAATTGGAGAAAATCCTGCAGATTCAGAAGCAGACGTTAAGCACGCTCGTGAGATGTTAAAGCGCTTAGACATGCTCGTAGTTCAAGACGTATTCATGACTCGAACTGCCCAAATGGCAGATGTAGTTTTTCCAGCGGCACTCGGCTGGGCCGAATCTGAAGGAACAGCAACCTCAAGCGAACGTCGGGTGCAACGTGTTCGAGCTGCTGTCCCTCCTCCGGGTCAGGCAAAACAGGAAGTGGAAATAATTTCTGAAATGGCTATAAGGATGGGATCAGAAAACTGGGGTCAACCAACACCAGAAGAATTATGGGAAGAATTACGGACTCTTTCACCTATGCATGCAGGAATGTCTTGGAAACGTTTGGAAGAAATGGGAGGTATTCAATGGCCTTGCCCTGATGAAGAGCACCCCGGTAGCACATATCTTCATGGGCGCTTGTGGGAAAGACCAGTAGTAGGGAAAAGGGCACCGTTTTCTTGTGTTGATCATCGACCTCCAGTAGATAAATTAACCGATGAATTCCCTATACGTTTAACCACAGGACGAGTTTTAGATTCCTTTAACACTGGAGTTCAAACTGACAAATTTGACTCTCCGATTCGCTCTGGTGATGCTCTAGAAATTTCTTCTGAGGATTCTCTGAAACTTGGTGTTGAAGAGGGAGAAACTGTGAGAGTGTCTTCGCGAAGAGGTTCGATATTGATGAGAATCGAAATTGATGAAGATCTTCAAGTCGGTCTTGCCTTCACGACATTTCATTTTCCGGAATTGGTTGACATTAATCAATTAACGAGTGATGCATGGGATAGTAAGTCTGGAACAGCAGAGTTTAAGGCAGCAGCCATAAGAATTGAAAAGATTGAAAGTATGGCCAATGTCTGATCTTAAATTTGGGTTAGACGAACCGACTGCGAAAGAACAAGAGGCCATCGATAATTTCATATCAGGGGTAGGGCCCGCTTCAATCAAAGTAAATGAAAGGTTTATTGTCGGTGGACGTTCACGCGCTAAAGATCGAAGAAGGTTGCTTTTACCTGCTCTTCATGAATTACAGAATATTTCGGGCTGGATCAGCCCAGGAGGACTCAACTACATATGTAAAGTTCTGAGCGTTCCTCCTGCAGAGGCATACGGTGTGGCAACTTTTTACCATCTTTTTTCACATGAAGCCCCAGATGCAAATGAACAGATACACGTTTGTGACGACGTAGCGTGCCGGCTACTGGGAGCAGAAGAACTCATCAAAGATTTAAAGGAAAGCGGATATCAAGCAAAGGCGAGTCCTTGCCTCGGTCAGTGTGAAAGGGGTCCAGCAGTTTTGATACAGCGCATTAAAGAAAAAGACCTTGCTGTCGTTGCTGAGCCAACAAAGCCATTAACAGTAAGCAATATTGATAAAGCTTTAAAAGAAAATGCCTCTAGTGAGCAAGTAACAATTCCCCAAAAAGGAATAGACAATCTTTCTTTACTTTCACGCGTGGGAGTAGTGAATCCTAAAAGCCTCAAGGAATACAAAGATAAAGGTGGTTATGAAGCACTAAAAATCGCTTTGAATGTTGGTCCCGACAAAGTCATAGAGGAGGTAACGCTCTCAAAGCTTTCAGGAAGAGGGGGAGCGGCCTTCCCGACCGGGGTTAAATGGAGAGCTGTAGCTAATGAACAAGGAAGGCCACGTCACGTAGTCTGCAACGCTGACGAGTCAGAACCAGGGACTTTTAAAGACCGCACACTTATGGAAGGAGACCCATTTGCAGTTGTCGAGGCAATGACCATAGCTGGATTCACAATAGGAGCAGAACAAGGATGGATATACCTTCGTGGCGAGTATCCCGTCGCTGAAGAACATTTAGAAAATGCGATAGAAGAGGCGAAAAGAGAAGGTCTACTAGGTTCCGATATAGCTGGATCAGGATTCAGTTTTGACATTTCCCTCTATAAAGGAGCCGGAGCCTACATTTGTGGGGAAGAAACAGCTCTATTTAATTCCATTGAAGGATTCCGCGGCGAGCCACGAAATAAACCACCTTTTCCGACTACACACGGATTATTCGGAGAACCTACAGCAATAAATAATGTAGAAACATTAGTGAACGTTCTTCCAATTTTGAGAAATGGCGGAAGTAATTACGCCATGCAAGGAACAGAAAATTCACCAGGGACCCGGCTCTTTTGTTTGAGCGGTCGAGTTGAAAAACCAGGTGTTTACGAACATGAATTCGGAATCACTTTAGGTGGAGCTATTAAGGCAGCAGGCGGAGTGAAAGATTCAAAAGAAATAAAAGCGATACTTCTTGGTGGGGCGGCAGGAAGTTTTGTGACTGCAGAACACTTAGATCTTCCATTAACCCTAGAAGGCACACGTGAGGCAGGAGTTTCATTAGGTTCTGGAGTGGTAATGGTATTTGATCAATCAGATGACCTACCTGACACAGTTCGACGAATTGCAGAGTTCTTTCGAGACGAATCTTGCGGGCAATGTGTCCCATGTCGTGTCGGCACAGTACGGCAAGAAGAAGTCCTCGCGCGATTCACTCAAGGAACTTCCTTTGCCTCGGACGAAGAACTTCTTGAAGATCTGAGTACCGTTATGAAAGATGCTTCAATTTGCGGGTTGGGTCACACCGCTTCAGGAGCTATAACTTCTGCTATGAATCTCGGTTTATTGGAGAAAACCACATGAATGAAATACCAGTAGGAACTCCACGCTCCAAAATAGAAATACAAATAGACGGAAATCCGGTAAAGGCAATTGAAGGGTCAACGATCTTAGATGCATGCAGGCAGGAGGGAATAGACACTCCAACTTTGTGTTGGGCAGAAAATCTGACTCCTGTGAATGTATGCCGAGTTTGTGTAGTAGAAGTCGAAGGCTCAAGAACTTTAGTGCCATCTTGTTCGCGGCCCATAGAAGACGGAATGATAGTTTCAACCGACAGTGATCGTGTAAGAAAAAGTAGAAAAATGGTTTATGAACTTTTGGCTTCTTCCGTGGAAATGGATCGATCAACATCAGAAGTTAAAGATTGGATGGAACACTATGAGGTGGACAGTGCCCGAATGGGAGAAAAAACAGAAATAGCTACTGTCGCTCAACCTCCAAAAGTTCAAGACTCTCTATATGTAAGAGATTATGAACGATGCATTCTTTGCTATAAGTGTGTTGAAGCATGTGGAGAAGATGCCCAATACACATTTGCAATAGCCACAGCTGGAAGAGGATTTGATGCGCATATTTCAACGGAGTTTGATGTTGCTTTGCCTGATTCAGCCTGTGTTTATTGCGGAAATTGTATAGGTGTTTGCCCAACTGGCGCTCTTGTTTTCAAGACAGAACACGACATGCGCGAAGCAGGAACTTGGAGCGAACAAGACCAAGAAGTCACGACGACTGTCTGTTCATTCTGTGGGGTTGGATGCAACTTGGAGCTACATGTTCAAGACGAAAGAATAGTAAAAGTAACGTCTCCGGCCGACCATTCCACGACTTCAGGCCATCTTTGCATCAAGGGCCGCTTTGGTTGGCAGCATGCTCAACCTTAAAAAAGTACCTATACCTCTAAGCAAAATGTTCAAGAATGGCTTGATGTCGGCTAAAGTTCCGTGATCACAGTTTTCTATGTCTTTCACCACGTTCTATGGTGTAAGAGATTGAAATCAATAAATTAAAAGCAAGTCAATGAAAGAGGGAAAACGGTGGCTTCAGTAATAGAGGGGAAATCGAAAAGACGAACTCCACTAGTTGACCGCTTTCTCTTTGTGGTGAAAGTTTTCCTGATTGGACTTGTAACCATCGGTTTCTTAGCTTTTGTGGCTCAACAAATTGCACCCGATAATTGGTTTGCTAGGTGGCGTAATCCTGGAGCGACTGGGCTGTCAGGAGACCAAATAAAAGGCTTAGTTATATCAGGACTCTCACAAGGAGTTTTCTACGGGTTGATTGCTTTGGGCTACTCAATGGTTTATGGCGTACTTGGTTTCATTAACTTCGCACACGGTGAAGT
>CATISD010000137.1 GCA_949538625.1 Acidimicrobiales bacterium AG-410-I20 | reverse complement strand
TAGTTAATGGCTTTATTGAACCAGTGACAAAAACTTTACCAATGGAGTATGCAGTCGAATGGAGCCGTTTGATTGAACTCCAAATGGAAGGTTCAATCGGTTAGTCGCTCTAATCATTACTAGTTGCTAAGGTTCTAAAACCATGCCGATGCGTCAAGAATGTAAGCAATTTGAAAGTCGAACCTATCCCAATGGAGACACGGTTCGAAAGTGCAATTTAGATTTAGCCCCAGAAGCTCCTTGGCGTTGCCCGGACAACTGCTCTTCGTATGAAAGAAGAACAGTGGATGTGAATTGGAGCCACGGAACATTAATAACCCCTGCTACTCCAGAGGAACCCAGTGGCTTAGGAGAAGACGGCAGCATTGCAGACCTACTTGGTTCAGTTGAAGACATAGTGAATTCAGCAGCACCACAGGTGCAAGCAGAGGTTGAAGCTGAAAGAAGAAAGCGTAAGAGATCGCCACGAAATGTGCTTCGTCGAAACAAAAAGCGGAAAAGAAATAAGTGAAAAATCTCTATAACCGTTACTCATTCGTTATCGTTCTTAAATCTGTATGACAAATCTCAAACTAAGTGTCCCAAACAATGACTTGATGGTTGGATTAGTAGGAGAGCGCGATGACCTTCTCCGTCAAGTAGAAGCAGCTTTCCCTGAAGCGGTGATTTCCGTAAGAGGAAATGAAGTCACGGTAAATGGTCAAGAAGCTGATGTGGTCGGGCGTTTGTTTAACGAATTAGTTCATTTACTTGAAAGCGGGCATGAGCTCAATACACGTGTTTTGGACCGAACTATAGACATGATAAAAGCAGATGAACAGCCATCTGAAGTGCTGACTACAGAAATACTTCGAACAGCTAGAGGAAAATCAGTAAGACCAAGATCTGCAGGGCAAATGCGATATTTTGAAGCTGTTCGTGATGGAGTGATAACCTTTGCCGTTGGCCCTGCTGGTACAGGGAAAAGCTGGCTAGCTGTAGCCATGGCAGTACGAGCCTTAAAAAATGATTTAGTTGATCGAATAATTCTCACTCGCCCGCTAGTAGAAGCAGGAGAAAGAGTTGGATTTCTGCCCGGAGACCTCATGGCAAAAGTTGATCCTTACTTAAAGCCACTTTATGACGCTTTATTTGAAATGCTTGACCATGAAACCGCAACACGCCTTTTAGAGCGCGGACAAATAGAAGTAGCCCCTCTAGCATTCATGCGCGGACGAACTCTGAGCAACGCATTTGTGATATTAGATGAAGCACAAAACACTACACCTGAACAGATGAAAATGTTTCTTACTCGTATCGGGTTTGGGTCACAGGTTGTAGTCACCGGAGATGCAAGTCAAGTGGATGTTCCAGGTGGAAGAAGCGGATTGGATGGCCTCGAGGAAACACTGTCAGGGATTACAGACCTTTCCTTCGTTAATTTGACTAGTCGAGATGTAGTGAGGCATCGCATTGTCCAAGACATAGTCAATGCATATGATCGACGAACTCAAAGACGCAAAAAGGATGAGTAAAAGCCAAAGCGCACTAAAGGTTGTATTTACTGAGAGTCGCATTGAAGATTCGCAAGAACCAGAACTTGCAGTCGAAGAATTAATTGGTCTTGCTACTGAAGTTCTGAAAGAAGAAGGTTTAGTAAATAAATCAATAGAACTCACCATTCACTTCATAGACGAAGAAGCAATGGCTGAATTAAACGTTGAATATATGGGAGGCACAGGAGCTACAGACGTTCTTGCATTTCCTTTAGATGATCCAAAAGACTTTTCTGATGGAGAACTTCTTTTATTAGGCGATGTTCTAATTTGTCCAAAAGTGGCTCAAAGGCAGGCAACTCAGCATCCGTACGAAACAGAAATTTCTTTACTCCTCGTTCATGGAATCCTTCACCTTTTGGGATATGACCATGCGGAACAAGAAGAAAGACAAATAATGGAAAACCGTCAAAAAGACATTCTCGCCAAACATGGGCTTGACAAAAATGATGCAGCAAACTGACGATTTCCGTTCAGGTTTCATAACGCTTGTTGGCCGACCAAATGTAGGCAAGTCAACTTTGCTTAATCAGATACTTGGCACAAAAGTAACAATTGTTTCCGATAAGCCACAAACAACACGAACAGAAATCCGTGGAGTTCTCACTCGCGGCGACGTTCAAGCAGTGTTTTGTGACACTCCGGGAATACATAAACCACGGACTCTTCTCGGTGAAAGGCTAAACGCAACCGCACGCGAATCGTTACCCGATATGGACGTTGTCCTCTTTCTCGTAGAAGCTGACGGCAACATCGGCAAAGGTGACCGTCTGATTGCTGAAACGTTACCTAAGAACCGAACCGTCCTAGTTTTAAACAAAATAGACAAGGTCAACAAAGATCGTGTTCTGACACAACTTTCAGAAGCTGCCGGTTTTGAATTTGAAGAATATTTCCCCATCTCAGCCATAACAGGCGAAGGGGTGGAAGCCTTAGTGGAATACATATTGGATCAGTTGCCAGAAGGACCCAAGTATTATCCGGAGGACACGGTTACTGATAATCCAGAAGCGTTCTGGGTAGCAGAACTAGTAAGAGAACAATTGCTCGCCATAGTTAAAGAAGAACTTCCTCACTCCATAGCTACACGAGTAACCGAATGGGAATGGCCAAGAATAAGGTGCGAAATACTTGTAGAGAGAGAATCCCAAAAAGGAATAGTTATCGGTAAAAAAGGTTTAGTGCTAAAAGAAGTCGGTACTAAAGCTCGAGAGCATCTACCAGAAGAAGTATTTCTCGAACTCTTTGTCCGAGTTGACAAGAATTGGCAAAGACAACCCCGTTCTTTGAATCGTTTGGGCTATTAAGTACGAGTCTCAATACGTTCTAAATAAGAAATAACTGACTCTAGATCAGTAGTTCGAGTCATCGGAGGCAAAGCTTCAAGGAGTTGCCCTCGATAACTGTCAGTTTTAGCGAGCCGTGAGTCAAGAACTGCGACAACACCAAAATCTGATGTAGACCTTATTAACCGGCCAACACCTTGAGATAGTTCAGTTGCAGCAATTGGCAAATCTATTTCGCGAAAAGATGAATCTCCGATTCTTTCCCGACGAGCGCTTAGTAAAGGATCAACAGGACTAGGGAAGGGAATACGGTCAATGATAACCAAAGAACAAGAAGGGCCCGGAATATCAATTCCATGCCACAGTCCCTTTGTTCCAAATAGGCAAGACTCTTCTTCTCGAGCAAAAGCCGAAATCAAAGCTGGCTTAGGGAGATCATCCTGATGGAAAATAGTCCACGGTAATCGAGGACGAAGATAGGAAGTTGCTTCATCTAGGGCTCGACGACTGGTAAACAAAGCCAGAGTTCTTCCACCTGCAGCAATGATCAGACGTTCAATCTCGTTATGAAGTTCTTCACGGTAATTTTGACTTCGCGGATCTGGAAGATGAGAAGCGCAGTAGAGGAGTGCTTGATTTTCAAAATCAAATGGGCTCCCAACATCTTCGTAAGAAAAATCTTCTTCATGGAGCCCTAGCCGGTTAGCAAGATTAGCTGGAACAGTAGCGCTAGTAAGAACAACGGTACGTAAGGGCCATAAATTCTCATTGAGAATATGATCCACAGAAATAAGGGCGACCTTCATGACGGGACGACCATAAGTAGGTTCAACCCACGCCACAGAATCATCTTCAAGCCACCGAGCCGTCCTCACATTTTCAAGAACAGAATCTATCGATTGAACGACTCGAGTAATCCTTGCCCCTATATCAAGAGTCGAAATATCTGGGAGTTCATGAAGAACTGACGACAGCGCCACTAAACGTGCCTCGGCGAGGTCAAGTAAACCTGAGAGAACTCCGTCTTCTGGAGGGACGACACGCTGATTCAAATGAACGTTCAAGGCGGCATCAAACATTTGGTCAAGGTCGCCAACATTTTCTAATTCTGAACAAGAAGAAAGAACAGATCCAGCATCCCGAAAGAGAGAACGAAATTTTCCTCCATGAATTTCAAAACCCAAAGAAGAAGAAAGAACTTCCTCAACTTTGTGTGCTTCGTCAAGGACAACTATTTCATGCTCAGGAAGAAAAGCATTTTCAGCAGAAATATCTAATGCATAGAGGTGCAAGTTAGTTATGACTATGTCAGAAACAGCAGCAGTATCTTTTGCATTTTCAGCAAAACAAATTTCACCGCTCGGGCATTTACTTCTTCCTGGACATTCATTTGAAGTCACGCTGAGTTTCTCCCAGGTGGCATTATTGGGTTCAAAAGAAAGATCTGACCTGTCGCCAGTAACAGTGTCCTCAGCCCACTCAATAATTGATTTCAAGTGCTCCTCATTAACCACTGAACGCATCTCCTCAAGGACTTGTTGTTGATCTGAGGATTGATATTCAATAATTTTTTGACGACATACATAATTTGATCGACCTTTTAAAACTGAAAAAGAAAAAGGTTTTTCAAGGTGCAACTGGAGAAAAGGAAGATCCTTTTGCGCCAATTGGTCCTGCAAAGCTTTAGTCGCAGTTGCAACAATTGTCGGTTTCCCAGAAAGAATGCTTGGTAGGAGATAGGCCAAAGATTTTCCAGTTCCAGTACCAGCCCGAACTACAAGATGACCCCCAGAGACAATAGATTCAGCGACCATACGAGTCATTGCTTCCTGTCCAGGTCGTCGTTCGCCTCCATTCGGTAAGTTCTCGCACACGGTTTCGAGGGCAATGGTGGCGGAGTCTGGTAAGTCCATGAATAGAAGAGTAGAGGGTTAAGTTCGATTCGTGGTGCTTAAGGTTCGGTTCTAGAGCAAAACAGGAGGTAAGTTTCTTGTGTGAAGATTTCTGATTTAGACCTTTCAAGAATTCCAACTCATATAGCAGCAGTGATGGATGGAAATGGCCGGTGGGCTGAAAGTCGCAAACTTCCGCGCACAGAGGGGCATACAGCCGGTGAACAATCCTTGATGGATGTCTTAGAAGGCGCTGATGATATTGGGGTTAAATGGTTTACCGTTTTTGCTTTCTCTACAGAGAATTGGTCAAGACCTTCTGAAGAAGTGAAATTTCTCCTCAACTTCAATGAAAAGATTCTTTTGGAAAGAAGAGACGAATTGAATGAACGCAACGTACGGATTCGTTTTATAGGGCGTAGAAACCGTCAAGTCCCTAAGCGTCTTATCCGCCGTATGGAAGAAACAGAAAATTTAACAAGAGAAAACACTGGACTAACTTTCACTATCGCTTTCAATTACGGTGGCCGTGCAGAAATTGTTGACGCAGTGAAACGGATTGTTGATAAGGGGATGTCTCCAGAACGTATAAATGAAAAAACGATAAGTAGATACCTATATGATCCAACGATTCCTGATCCGGATCTGGTGATACGCACGTCAGGGGAGTATCGGGTGTCAAACTTTCTTCTCTGGGAGATTGCTTATAGCGAACTTATTTTTTCAGAGACTCTTTGGCCGGACTTTCGACGCGAGGATCTTTTTATTGCTGTGAAAGAGTATCAAGATCGGGATCGCCGTTATGGCGGAGTGTCTGAAACGTAACGATGAGTCAGTACAACGATAAAGGTGTAGTTCTTCGTGGTTGGCGACTAGGAGAATCAGATCGGATAGTGGTTCTCTTAACCGCAGAGCATGGAAAAGTACGAGCAGTAGCGAAAGGTGTTCGTAAAACAAAAAGTAAATTTGGAGGCAGACTAGAACTCACTAGCCACGTATCGTTTCAAATGTTTGAAGGAAGAGGCGAACTGGGCATTGTAACTCAGGCAGAGACTATTGATCGGTTCGCCAATTTACGAAATGATCCGAATTTATTTGCTAGCGCTTCTGCGATGCTGGAAGTATCTGACCATTTCTCTCTAGACCAAAATAGCGACACTAAACGATACGAAATGCTAGTCGGAGCTTTAAAAACTCTTGATGAGAATCCAGCGCCTCTGGTTCTACCAGCTTTTTTGCTGAAAGTTCTCGCTCACGAAGGGCTTGAACCTCATCTAGATTTATGCACCAGATGTCAGTCAAACGGCCCGCTGGTTTCAATCGATTATAACGAAGGGGGAGTTCTCTGTGAAAAATGTCGCCGAGGAAGGTCGGTCACCGAAAGATCTGTAGCAGTTATGCGTTCAATACTCGGCGGCGGACTCAATATGGCATTAGCGGTTGAAGATAACCAAGTGTGTTCAGAAGTTGAATCCATAGCTTACGAAGCAGTCGAATTTCACTTAGAGCGTCGCTTACGTAGCCGAAAAGTATTAGACCAAACCTAAATGAACTATTTGAAGAGCACTTAGCCAAGACGTAGGGTTTCTAGCGGTTCAAGCCGTGCTGCTTTCCAAGCTGGATATAAACCAGCGATTACTGAAACAATCAAGGCCATTCCGCCCGCAACTAAAAATAGAGGGACGTTTAGTGTCGCAATCCATCCAAGAATTGAAGACACAAGATAAATAACGCACACCCCGGTTACGACTCCTGCGATTCCTCCTAGCACTCCCACAAAGAGAGCTTCAAGGACGAACTGTAAAGCGATTGTCTGCTTGGTATGGCCGAGAGCACGCCGTATTCCTATTTCTCCTGAGCGTTGGATAACGGAAATAGACATAACGTTGGCTATCCCAACTCCACCAACAAGCAGCGCCAGACCACCCATTAAGAAAAGAATGTTTCTTAGAGTTGTATCAACAGCCCCTTGAGCTTCGAGTAAGTCAGAAGGAACAGCGACAGTGACTGCCTCGTCTCCACCGAGGTTAATTGCCATAGGTAAAGCTTCTGCTGTTGAGTCGACGTTTCCTTCAGTTGCCCTTACATAAAGTGTGGTTGGTTTTTGCTCAACGTCAAAGTCTTCCTCAGCAGCAGATTTAGGGATTATCACCGCGGTGTCAAGTTTTGGAACAAGATCAACGTTTTCTAGAACACCAACTATTCCATAGGTTTCCCCGTCTACATCTATTGTTCGCACTTCGCCAGGAAGGTATTGGTAATCGTTAGCGAGATCTTGGCCAATCACTGCAGAACGAAAGATGTTATTTTCGTCGGCCCCGTTAATAAATCGACCGTGAAGCATTTTGGCGTCTAAGACGTTAAGAAGGTTTTGGTCGCTAGTTAATACTGGAATCGGAATTGTTCGAAAAAAATCTTTTCCTCCTTGAGAGGGAAGAACAGTGAGGCTACCTATTTCGGTAATTCCAGCTACTCGATCAACTGTTGAAACATTCAAAGATCGTTCAACAGCATCTTCGGGGAGGGTTGGTGCTTGACCTGCAGAGAAAGAGCCATCTGCAGAAGCGACAATTAAGTTCGTGCCAAGTCTTTCTAGAGTCTGACGTACATCGCCTTTTGCGGATTCGTTTAATCCAACGGCAGCAACAATTCCTGCAGCGCCTAACACTGGGCCAAGCATGATGAGCAAAGTACGGACTTTTCTTGCCGTTAGGCCGCTAATAGCAACACTAAGTATTTCGCGAAACCAATTCATCATTACTCAAGCTTTGATCCGCCACCGGATTCCCAAAAGGTGTCTTGGAGAGATTGGGTGCGTTCGTCGCGCAAATCATCTGCAATGATTTTTCCATCTCGCATAGAAACAACTCGGTCCATCTGTTCAGCTATTTCAAGATCGTGGGTTACGAGAACAACTGCACGGTTCTGATCTTGAAGATTTTTGAAAATATCCATTACCATTTTTGCGTTTTTCGTGTCAAGAGCACCTGTTGGTTCGTCAGCCAGAATCATGAGTGGATCAGTGACTATTGCTCGCGCCAGAGCAACTCGTTGTTGCTCTCCTCCAGACATTTGAACTGGTCGGTGATCGTGGCGTTCGGCTAGACCAACGGTGTCAAGGGCCTGTAATGCGCGTTGATTTATTTCACTTTTGGTTAAATCACGATAGAGAAGAGCGGTTGCTACGTTCCCTAAGGCTGTTAGATGAGGAATTAGGTGAAATTGTTGGAAAACAAATCCGATAGAGTCGCCCCGCAACTTAGAACGTGCTCCATCGTCTAACTCGGTAACTTCCGTGCCAGAAACTTTTATTGATCCGCGGGAAGGTAAATCGAGACAACCAAGAAGTCCAAGTAACGTTGATTTTCCTGATCCAGAAGGGCCGATTATTGCCATGAAGTCGCCGGAGTGGATATCTAAAGAAACTCCATCCAAAGCATGAACAGCTACTGGTTCTTCACCATAAATTCGGTAGACGTTATTTAAACTGAAGAGCTGCGTCTGGTGGGAATTTACC
>CATISD010000136.1 GCA_949538625.1 Acidimicrobiales bacterium AG-410-I20 | reverse complement strand
CGCCAACCCAATTATTCCTGCAGTCAGTCCAGCTTCTAAAGAATCTTCTCCGATGGTAGCTGAAACTAGTTGAGTGTTTTCTGCTACGAGTTCAACAGGTAAAGCCCCATATCGTAGAGCCAGAGCCACGTCTTCAGCCTGTTGCTTTTCGTAAGCGCCGGAAATCAAAATTGAATCTCTTTCGAATGCTGGCGCATTAATTACAGGAGCAGTTATTACTTGGCTGTCAAGCACTAAAGCTATCTGGCCTCTTACGCTTCCTGCTTGAGCTGGACAGAAAATAGAGCTACTAAAACACTCAGAAGCAATTGCATTAAACGCGTCTATACCCTGTTCACCATCTTTCATGGTTACTGATATTCCCCATTCAAAATCAACAAAATCTGCATCAGCTCCGCTTAAACCATCACCTGTAAGTATTGAGGGGCCTAACAACAAACGTCGTTCTGAAAAGACATCTGTAGTTCTCTCATCCGTAAGAATCACAAAATTTTCTGCTTTATCTTCTTCAGGTGGAGTCAACCCATCTACTCCAGTAGCGGGGATCACATCACCATTTGAAACAGAGAGGCACGAAGCTGGTACTAGATTTGATTCTCCGCTAGATGGGGTGGGCTCTGCTTCTCCAATCAGAGGCGGCAAAGTGTCACAAACAGGACGGAATCTGAGTTCGGCTGTGGTTCCAACAAGTTCTAAAGCGCGAGCTTGATCATCCACTCCTGGTAAAGAGACCATTACTCCTTGTTCTGTTCTTGAGATCTCGGGTTCTGCTACACCTAAGCCATCGACTCGAGCGCGGATAATCTCAACAGCCTGATCAAGCATTTCGTCGTCTGCTGGCTCTACTGCTGTGAGCCTTACGGAAACTCCGCCTTGTAAATCAAGCCCCAAGAGCGGTTTATTCCCCCACAAGGTTGTAAGGACTACAAGTACTGAAGTAACAAGAAGTATCCCGATGAAGAAGAGGGTCTGACGACGCTGCATAAATTAATTACTCAATCGGAGAGTCTTCTTCTGGTATCTCTGATTCTGCTGCTTCTGCTGGAGGATTGAATCTTTGGTCAATAGCTCCTTTAAAGACTTTTAGCTCTAAGTCTCCCGCGACCTCTAGCCATACAACATCGCCTTCTACTTCGCTTACCACTCCAAAGATTCCTGAATTTAGAACAACTTCATCTCCAGCTTTAATCGACTCAATTAAAGCTCTTTGTAGTTTCATTTTTTTCTGTTGTGGTCGAATCATGAGGAAATACATGACTGCGAAAATAATAATTAAAGGGAGGAAACTCATTTTGATTTCTTTCTTGCTAACTTATGAAGACTTAGAAAGCCTACGGCAATAGTTGCCTTTCCGATCTTGTTTCTGCGTATTAGCCCCAAATTTCAAGAGTTTGCTTGCGAAATTTCTGAAATTTCCCCTCGATTATTGACTTTCTTAGTTGCGAAACAAAATCAAACATCCATGCAAGATTATGTAACGTAAGTATTCGAGGTGCTGTAGGTTCTTCTGCAACTAGCAAATGCCGCAAATAGCTTCTACTCCAATTTGAAGCGGGGCTGTTTTCAAAAGCGGGATCTAAAGGACGTTCATCTGAAATAAACTTCGCGTTACGTAGATTAATACGTCCTTCAGACGTAAGAACTGTGCCATGGCGTGCTAGGCGAGTAGGTAAAACACAATCGAACATATCTACCCCGCGTCCCACTACTTCAACAAGTCCTGCGGGGTCACCTAAACCCATGAAGTAACGAGGTTGATCTTTAGGCAAAAGTTCAGTTACTGCAGATACGGGATCAAGCATCTCAGATCTTCCTTCTCCAACGCTTAGACCCCCAATCGCATAGCCATCAAAGCCAACTTCCAAGGTTCTTAGGGTGCTCTCAATTCGTAAAGAAATATCTGTTCCTCCTTGAACTATGCCAAATTGACTTTGCCGGTCCTGGGCTTTTGGATGGAATAAAAAAGCTTCTCGACCACGGCCAGCCCATAATGCTGTTCTATCCACCGCTTCTTTAAGGGTATTTTTTTCTGCAGGAAGGGCAGAGCAAACATCTAGAACCATCTGAATGTCTGCACCAAGATCTGCCTGAATTGTGCTCGCCGATTCAGGAGTGAGGTGATGAGAGGATCCATCGTATATTGACCGAAATGTCGCTCCTAAGTCATCAACTTTAGGCTGTAAAGAAAAAATCTGATACCCGCCTGAATCAGTGAGGGTCAAGCCATCCCAGCTAGCGAATTTTGCAAGCCCACCGCTTTCTCGTATTAGCTCTGATCCAGGCCGAAGCATTAAATGGTAGGTGTTGCCTAAAATGATCTCAGCATTTAAATCTTTCATGTCCGAAGAAGATAGGTGCTTGACTGCACCACGAGTTCCAACCGGCATAAAACATGGTGTGTGAAATTTTCCTCCAGCTAGAGTGACCTCACTAAACCTTGCCTCTCCATCCGCAGCAATGACTTCAGAAACAGCCTTCATTATTACTTCCTTGTTTCACGTTTGGATATCAGCATCGCATCACCAAAAGATAAGAATCGATATCCAGCTTCTTGAGCTACCTCGTATAAGTTACGCCAATAACTACCAATAAACGCCTCGATCATGACAAGCAAAGTAGACCTAGGGAGATGAAAATTTGTTAGAAGGACGTCTACAACCTGAAATTCGAAGGGGTCCCGAATAAACAACTTAGTCTGTCCGGAAAGGCCAAATAGGTGAGCAGATTCAAGCGCCCTGACTGTAGTCGTTCCAATAGCAATAACTCTTTCTGCTTCTCTGCAAGATTCCATTACTGCTTCTGGCACGTTGTAAAATTCAGAATGCATATTGTGGTCGTCAAGGTCCATGACTGTAATCGGACGGAAAGTGTCTAACCCTATTGCCAATTCAATTTCTTCAATTCGTGCTCCCATAGATCTACATTCATCAAGCAATTCTTGGGTGAAGTGAAGCCCAGCTGTAGGAGCGGCAGATGAACTCGGCTTATCAGAAAAGACTGTCTGATACCGTTCGGGATCTTCTATTGTATTTTTGATATATGGAGGTAGAGGCACTTGCCCATACCTTTCTAGTAAAGACAAAAGATTTGATTGAGCATTCACTTCAACTAGTCGACGCCCTTCTCCCAAATCTTCCCCTACACAAATTGTCAACTCTGAGCTGGCTATTAGTTCAGTTCCAGGGTTGACCTTTCGACTTGGTCGCACAAGAGCCTCCCAAGTATTCCCATTTCTAGGCTTTAATAACAAGATCTCCACAGTGCCCCCGGTTCTTTTCTTTAGAAATAGCCTCCCAGGTAAGACTCTTGTGTTATTTACTACGACAACATCACCAGGTTTTAAAAGATTAGGAAATTCTCGAATCTGTAAGTGTTCTGACCCTTGGCCAAGATCAACCAACATTTTCGCTGAAGTGCGTTCTTCTAAAGGGTCTTGCGCTATCGAGCTTTCTTGCAATTCATAGAAAAAATCATCAGGACCCATAAGTTATTTAGCCTACGGAAAGTGGCCAATTATTCTTCAAATAAAGACCCGGTATTGTTTTTCGGTGGGTCAAGATTTAGATGAGTGAATGCTGCGGGAGTAGCAGTTCGGCCTTTAGGAGTGCGGATCAAAAGTCCTTGTTGTATGAGAAATGGCTCATAAACATCTTCTACTGTGTCATCAGGTTCGCTGACACTAATTGCTAAAGTTTTCAGACCTACCGGACCTCCATTAAACCTTGTACATAGCGAATTTAAGATGGCCCGAGTCGCTTTATCTAAACCGAGAGTATCCACTCCAAAGAAAGCAAGACCGTCATTAGCGATGTCTTGGTTAATGCTTCCATTAGATTCAGGTCGCTCAATTTGAGCAAAATCTCTAACTTGGCGAAGTAGTCGATTTCCTATCCTCGGCGTACCACGTGATCTACGAGCAATTTCAGTAGCTCCTTTAGAGTCAATTCTGACTCCTAGTATCGTGGCAGCTCTTTCAACAATTGCTCTTAGATCGTCCGGTTCGTAGTAATCTAAGCGTGCTGTAAGCCCAAATCGATCACGTAAAGGGCCTGTAATAAGTCCAGTTCGAGTGGTTGCTCCTACCAAAGTAAAATTCGGAAGCTCTAGTCGAATAGATCTTGCAGCTGGTCCTTTGCCAAGAATGATGTCAAGTTCAAAATCTTCCATGGCGGGATACAAGACTTCTTCTACAGCTCTTGACAAGCGATGTATTTCATCTATGAATAGAACATCACCTGGTTCTAACTTTGTAAGTATTGCAGCTAGGTCGCCCGCCCTCTCAAGAGCGGGTCCTGAGGTTATATGAAGTTCAGACTCCATTTCATTTGCCACGATATGAGCCAAAGTAGTTTTTCCTAAACCAGGCGGCCCTGCAAAAAGAAAATGATCTGACGCTTGTTCTCGTTCGCGAGCAGCAGACAGCATTACCCTTAAATGTCCTTTTAATTCTTCTTGCCCAACAAATTCTTCAAGCGTTCGTGGCCGAAGCCCTATCTCAACTTCTACTTCTTGAGGTTCCTGATCTGGGGATAAAAGTTCTTCGCGCATTTACTTTCCTAAGCTACTGCTAATCGTTGTAGGGCTTCACGTAAGAGAATAGATGGATCGTCTCCTGCAAGATCAGCTAAGACAGGACGAATTTCTTCCAGACTGTAGCCGAGTCCTCCTAACGCTTCTTGAACTTCAACCATGGCAGAAGGTCTGGCCTTCCCAACCCCGACATTAAATTCATCTAACTCTATTGAGACATCTAACGAATCTTTTAGCTCAATCAACAACCGAGATGCTGTCTTTTTTCCAATACCGGGTACGAGACATAAAGAAGCCACATCTTCTTCTGCTACCAACCGAACCAACTCATTTGGACCATGAACACCTAAAACTGCCAGAGCGAGTGAGGGTCCAACTCCGTGCGCAGATAACAATGCCTCAAAACATTTTCTCTCTTGTGTTGAAAGAAATCCAAATAATGTCTGATCAGATTCGCGAAAATGATGATGAATATGAAGAAAAATTTCTTGCCCGAGCTCTCCTACGGAGACGGAAGTAGTAGGAGTTACGGTTACTCGATAACCAACTCCAGCTACTTCAACTAAAACTTGTCCATCTTCAAGGCGTTCTTGTAAAACTCCTCTAAGTGATCCAATCATTGTGTCCTACCCGCCAAAGTAAATGATGAAGGCCTCATAGCTAAATGGCAAAGTGCTACAGCCACTGCATCTGCTGCGTCAACTGGGCGTAAGGGCTCGTCTATTGACAATAAGGCCTGAACCATGTGTTCCATTTGTTGCTTGTCTGCTCCGCCCCAACCTGCGACCGCTAGCTTCACCTCATTAGGCGAATAAAGATTTACCGCACAACCCGAAGAAGCCGCTGCCGCCATCGCAACGCCAGCAGCTTGACCAGTGGACATCGCGGTACTTACGTTTACCTGAAATAAAACCCGTTCAATTGCTACTTCTTCCGGTTTGTATTCGTCTATTAAAGAACGGATCTCTTCTTGTAGCTCCGCCAATCTGATTGCTAGATCAGTTTTTGGAGAAGTTCTTATGACTCCGGCGGCTACTGCTTTTATTGTCTTAGAGTTTTTCTTGTTTTGCTCCAAGATCCCATATCCACAACGCGAAAGCCCCGGATCTATACCTAATACGAACATGTGTACGATTGTAGCCAAATTTATGGCTGGAGTCGTTCACCCTTTGAAAATTTGAAACTAGTCCTAAAGTGCGTCAAAAATTTCATCTGCTATATCAAAATTTGCATAAACATCTTGTACATCATCTAAATCATCTAGAAGGTCGATAACTTTCAAAACCGACCTTGCATCTGATTCGTTATCAATTGCAACTGTCGTTGTAGGAAGCATGGTCACGTCTGCTGAACTAAACCTCAGTTCTGCCGTCTCTAAAGCTAAGCGAACTTCTGGTAATACAGATGGATCACAGGTGAGACGCCATATCCCTCCTTCATCCACTAAATCTTCCGCCCCGGCTTCAAGGGCCACCATCATGATTTCCTCTTCATCGACCTCTCCCGGTATGAGGATGATCCCTTTTCTTTCAAACTGCCAAGCAACTGATCCAGGTTCAGCTAACGAACCACCGTTTTTACTTAATAAGGATCTAACCTCTGAGCCTGTCCGGTTCCGATTATCTGAAAGTGTTTCTACGTATAGAGCTACCCCATGAGGTGCATACCCTTCATATGTGATGGATTCGTAGTCGACACCTTCAAGTTCACCAATGCCTCTCTTAATTGCGCGCTCTATCGTGTCTATAGGAACTGAAGCGTCTCGAGCTTTTTGAAACATTGTTCGTAAAGTCGGATTTGCGTCTAGGTCACCGCCGCCTTGGCGTGCTGCCACTTCAACCTGTTTGATGAGCTTCGCAAAAAGTTTTCCCCTCTTTTTGTCCGCTGCGCCTTTTTTATGCTTAATGGTTGCCCATTTAGAGTGACCTGACATGTCATTTCCTCATAATGTCAATTTGAAGCAAAAGCTAGTTCTAGGAATAGACGATGAACACGATCATCGTCAACTAATTCGGGATGGAACGAAGTAACCATAATTTTCCCTTCGCGACAAAAGACTGGATGCCCTTCGACTGAGGCAAGTACCTCTACGTTGTCCCCTGTCCGCTCGACAAGAGGAGCACGAATAAAAACTCCTCTAAATGGGGTGTCGAAATCATCAATTTCAAGATCTTCTTCAAAAGAATTGAGTTGTCGCCCATACCCGTTTCTTCTGACACCTATATCTATGGATCCAAATGGATGCTGGTCATCTCTTCCATCAAAAATTTCTTTACTTAAAAGAATCATTCCTGCGCAAGTTCCTAGAACAGGAAGACCTTCTTCTATGCGTTCCATTAAACGCTTTCTGACATTTAAAGACTCGGCGAGTTTCATCATCGTGGTTGATTCTCCACCTGGAATCACCAGCGCGTCTATCTCTTCTAAGTATTGAGATCCTCTTACTTCAAGAGGGGTGGCACCTGCTAGAGACAATGCCTGAGCATGCCGATCAAAAGCTCCTTGGAGGGCTAAAACTCCAACTTTCACTTAGTACTACCAGCCGCGGTCCGATAACCGAGTCTCTAGATTACCGATCTCTAAGCCAGGCATAGCTTCTCCTAGGCCGCGGCTTACTTTCGCCAGTTTGTCTGCATCTGCAAAATTGGTTGTCGCTTCAACAATAGCTTGTGCTCGTTGAGCGGGATCTTCGCTTTTGAAAATTCCGGACCCTACAAATACAGACTCTGCTCCCAGTTGCATAACTAATGAAGCATCTGCAGGAGTGGCGATCCCTCCGGCGCAAAATAGAGGTACTGGTAAGCAACCTGTTTCTGCTATTTCTTGAATCAAAGGAAGAGGGGACTGGAGTTTTTTCGCCCAGTCAAATAGTTCTGCACTGTCTGCTTGGGTTATCTTTCGAATATCTCCCGTTATCGACCGAATATGCCTTACTGCTTCAACGATGTTTCCAGTGCCAGCTTCTCCCTTAGATCGAATGAGGCACGCTCCTTCCGAAATGCGTCGCAGTGCTTCGCCTAGGTTGGTTGCTCCACAAACAAAGGGAACTTCAAAGGCCCACTTATCTATATGGTGTGTTTCATCCGCTGGAGTGAGAACTTCACTCTCATCAATGTAATCCACTTCAAGCGATTGAAGAATCTGGGCCTCGGCGAAGTGCCCAATCCGAGCCTTTGCCATAACTGGAATAGTTACAGCTGATTTGATCCCCTCAATCATCTCTGGATCTGACATTCGCGCGACACCACCATCTTTTCGAATGTCTGAAGGTACGCGTTCAAGTGCCATAACTGCTGATGCACCAGCATCTTCAGCGATACGTGCCTGATCGGCGTCAACAACATCCATGATGACGCCACCCTTTAACATCTCTGCCAGTCCTCGTTTAACGAGTTCTGTGCCTGTCTCTCTCAGTGCTTTAGTCATAGTTAGCAGTCTAAATGGATCTTGGGCTTTAGTGACTATTCAAGAAAAGTTTCAACCAATCAGCTGCACAACTGTTTCAGAACTTAAAATACTTCCCTCACCTGGTCGGGCTAAGGTAACCCAAGTTGTGCCAACATCTAAAGTGATTGCCTCTCCAGTTTCATCATCGAAAATTTTCCAGTCCTGAGAAGTTCTTTGACGCTCCCAAACAACCCCTGTAACTGTCCCATCGCGTAACATCCATCCATCACCTGCTCCGATGCTGATCGCTTGTGGCGAATTTGGATCAGCGTCGGAAGTTCGGTAACTGGTGTACAAGAACAAGAGATTATCTACAGTTAATGGGGCTCCAGTCTGGTCGAGGTGTAGCGTTCCATCTTGATACCGAACCCACTGCTCTAAGGGTGTATTCCAAACATAATCAACTGTTCTCTGTGAAATTTCCCAGCGAGCCCCTGCAGCAGGAACTGCGGTTTCTGGAATGTCACCATATTCAAATAATGGAAATGGAACTTCTGCTTCGTTGGATGCTGTTTCTTGTAGTTCGTCTGGGTTCACATATCCGTTATCGGGACGGGAGCGACCGGAATCTCGTTCAAAATATCGCTCTCCCCATTGGGAAGAAGCCGATCTGCTATCGAATCCCCCGCCCCATTCCGCTATTTGTATCTCACTTAAAACAACATCATTAGCCCCCCAATACACGAAAACCGGATGATTGAGATTCAGGAGTAAATCTATATCGCTAGATCTGGCCGAACGCACCGGTAAAACTTTCTCGGGAAATCGGCTGTGGTAAACAGCAAGAAACCTGCTTCTGCCGTTCTCAATACGTACTTCATAAACTATGTCTGCTTCTCTTAATCCATAATGAGGTAAAGAATTGCGATCGTTGTTTCCAACTTTCACTGCCACTGCAGATTCCGGTGGGATACCTTCATAGGCCGGTAAACCCGTCAGCGGGTACAGTGGCCCGTCCCAAGAGGTATCTAAGGTTGTTGTCGGGATGACCTCTACTATCTGTTCTTCCGGAGTAGTGGTGGTTACTTGAACAAGTTCTTCTAACTGAGTCGTCGAAACTAACGAAGTTGAACCTGCTGCTCCATAATTTAACACTGGATCTTGGCTAGATTCTTCTCCTCCGCAACCGAGAAGACATGCAGAAAAAAGTAACCCTAAAATAATGCGATGACGCATATGTCTCAGAGCTCACTTAAAGCTGCACAACGCAATGAAGCAGAAGGATGTCCTGAAGTCGCCAATTGAGCAGTTGGATCCAGAAGCCAAAGGTGAGAAGTGGATGTAGCTCCTTCAATAAATGTGCCAATCTGGTCAGAGATTTCAATGGCATTCATTAAGCCGGGTGGAAATCTAGTAAGAGCAACGCTCTTTTGATCAAGGAGTAGAACTTCTTCAGTTTCAACCGTGTTTCGAAGAAAGTAGCGGAATATAGGAAGAGAAACCCAGAAAGACTTTCGAGTTTCCTGACCAATACTGGGTTCTTGAGTGCGAACCAGCGCTTGAGCAAGCATTGCTTCTAACTCCACAGCCCCAAGATTCTTCAACGTCCCAGTTGTTACTGTGAGTATGTTCTTCGACCCATTAGAAGTGACTGCAATATTGATAGCGGAAGAATCAAGAACACTTAAATCAGGCGCTTCTATTCCATGAGACAAGCAAAGCCCATCGATCGCATTGTGTAACTGAGGGAATTCTTTTTGTGTTGCTGCCCTGCTGCCTATCCGGTTTTGGACTTGGCGTGTCCCCCATCGCCCGAGAAGATTTAGCGATACAAAGAGAGCTAAGAGCCCTGCAACAAGAAAGATCCACAGCGGCATACCAAGCACAGCGAGCATCACTGTCAAGCCCACAGGCAGAGAAATTGACACAACAACAAAGAGAGAAGTTGCAATGTTGCTAGTTGGATGTTTACTCATAGTGATTCGACTTCGTAAGGATTTCTAGATAATAGGTTGATTTAAGAGGTAATACTTGTCAGATTCCCCTCAAGACTTTTCCATAAGAGTCCAGGTAATGCTCCGCTAAAGACTTCATGGAAAACTGCATGGCTCTTTGTTGACCGCTTTCCTTTAGTTCTTCTTGCTTGTTTGCATCCCCAAGAACTTTTTCTATTGCCGTTGCAAGAGCGTGACTATCTCCTGGGGAGACAAGCACCGCGTGTTTTCCTTCCTCGGCAACTTTTGAATATCCAGGGATATCGCTAGCAACCACAACTGTGTCGCATGCCATGCCTTCAAGCAAAACAACCCCAAAAGACTCTCCGCGTAGAGAAGGAGCGCAGAAAATATCTGCTCCTTTCATTCGAGAAAATTTCTCACTCTCACTAATACGACCTAACCATTCGATGCGAGGATCTCCAGCAAACCGACTTTTTAACTCTTCCGTTTCCGGTCCATCACTAGCGATCCAAAGTCGAATATCTGCCGGAAGGTCATTCATTGCATCAAGTAGCACCGAGAGGCCCTTTCGTGGTTCATGACGCCCAACAAAGAATATCGTGGGCCCTTCAGTTGGCCAAGGAGAGGCTTTTTTACACTGATCTGTTTCTACACCATTGAATAAGATTTCGTACTCATTACCTAAAGAGGTTTGCGCCATTTCAGCAGCGTCGCTCGAGACTGCAAATCGATAGTCGAGACGGTTGCTTAACCAACGAATTGGTTTGTTCAATAAGTCATAAGCGAGACTTCCGCCTGCGGCATGAAAAGTTCCCACCATCGGCGCATTTGACATAAACAGAGCAGTGACTGTTGGCCCAGGGGCCATCGGTTCGTGAAGATGTAATAAATCGAATTCTCCATCCCGGAGTGCTTGTATAGTTCGCAAAGCACATGGGACATCTGGGGCGATTGGAGCAATGGAACCATTAGCCGCTGTTGGCAAACTGTCTCCAAGAGGAATTACAGATGAGTCTGGTGGTGGGCCATCGCAGGGCCCAAGAACTCTCGTGTACTGGCCTAATTCCCGAAGTTGCCTTGCTAAACCCAGTACCTGACTTTGTACCCCTCCAGGGATCGTCAGACTATAGGGACAAATGATGCCTATTCGCATTATCTTACGTTACCGCTGTTCGTTAATTTCCGGAGTTTTATGTTCTTAACTACTTATCTACAAGTAGTCACTTGGCCAATTTGGTTGTAGTAAATGCCATTGCTCTGGCTTTTTACGAATGAAGCCCTCAAACTCGTAAGCTAATTCTTGTGTTATGCGCTGTACGTCGTCTCGTAAGCGACCTTGCCTGTCAACCTTAAGAGGCGGATGCACTACTCCATGAACCCCGTCTCCTTCAATGTAAACAGCGATCGGACATAACGGAGCGCCTGTTCTTAACGCGAGAGTTGCTGGCCCAGCAGGGAGAAGAGTTTTTTCTCCAAAAAATTCCACTTCAACCCCTGCGCCACCAACATGACGATCACATAAGAGGACAACCATTTCTTTAGCTTGTAACGCTGCAATAACTTCAGAACCTGCCGAAGCCCCCAAAGGAACCACTTTCATGCCGAGAGAAGACCTGAAGTCTCTGAACCACTCAAAAACTTCAGGTGGCTCTAGAGGTTCAACAACTGCAGTTAAGGGAATTTCTCTTATTTGCGTAACCCAAAATGCAGCCCATTCCCAGCCACCGAGGTGAGGCAATACGATTATTGGCCCCACTTCCGAACTTAGAGCTTCATCCAAATTAGCTTTTCCCTCGTAATCAAAGCCTTCTAATATCTTTTCAGCACTCATCCCTGGCAAACGAAAACTTTGAAACCAATAGGTCGCATACGAAGCAAAAACCTCATCAACTGACTTCTGCATCTCCTTGCCGTCAAGGTCAGAAGATTTTGTCCGCCGAAGATGTCTCTCCACCATGCTTCTACGGTCTTTATTGAAACGTCCAGCAAGTTTTCCAAAAAGTCTAAAAACCGAATTACCAAAGCGCTTTGGCAGCATACGAGCAATAAATGTTAGAAACCGATAACCAGAAACTGCTGAAAAAATTTTCATGTCATGTAATCAATGCACAGCGCCACATCATCTAAGCATGTATTGCGGTGAATACTAGCGTTCATTCTTTTGCTCAGCAGTTGCTTGAATCCAAACCTTTATGAATCTTTGAATCGCTGTAACTAACGTAAGTGAAAGCATGATCCAAAGAACAACAAGTAAAGCATCTTCTCCAATAATCACAGAAAGTAGAAGTCCAAGAGCTAAAACAATGAACCTTTCAGCACGCTCCATAACACCACCTTTTGCTTCATAACCTAAAAGTTCCGCTTTCGCTCTTTGATACGAAATGATTTGAGCGGAAGCCATCACAGCTACAGGAAGCATCATCAGATGACCTGGTTGTGTAGTCGCATAATGCCAAGTAAGACCACCGAATAATAAAGCATCAGTTAGACGATCTGAGACGGAATCGAAGAAAGCTCCACGTTTAGATGAGGTGCCGGCTGCTTTCGCAACTGCTCCATCTAACGCATCTGGAATGCCGGTAAGGATGAGAAGGATAAAGCCTAAAAGTAAGTTTCCTCGCCCTATCGCGACTGCAGCCGCTCCCGACATAACGATCCCTATTACGGTCACAACATCTGCAGTAATACCGATCCGCTGAAGAGCACGCCCAATAGGTATCAAAGCGCGGTCAACCGCCGTTCGCAAGTTACCGTCCAACATGTTGTTCCTCCTGCGGTTTCTAAGACTCGCTGGTTAAGTGGCCGCTATTTAGAGAAACCACCGAATGCTACTTAGCGTATCAGTGGCGTTGGAGGGTGTCGGTTTTAAGTACTTATATCCCAAATTTCAGGATTCTTTTCAACATACTTTGCGACAACTTCCCCGTTGACCCCATCAATATAAACTAAGCCCCGATGCTCTGGTGGAGACTCATTGGAATACACAAGGATCCTCCAAGTCGGGCGGCTACGCAATCCTCTCCAAGCCAACTGGGCGGAAGCATGACCAACAGGAAAACCCATGGCTTGAGTCGCAGCAACAAGAGCATCGCCTTCATCTGAACCTAACCGCCAACCTGCTTGGAGATGAAAAATGCCAACGCTGGCTAAAGCAATACTCCCAATAATCAAACCACCATTCAATAAGGGAGAGTCGCCTACAAAAATGGTTAATGTAATCACCGCTGCTGCAATCAGTAAATACAGATACCCAGGGATGCGGCGGCGACTATTGTCGGGAAAAATATATGGCCCAACTAATCCAGTGACATCAAGGTCCGCTGGCAAAGTGTCTCTTTGCTCATCTTGGCTCTCTTCTTCTGGTGAACTCACGTCTGAAACCTTAGCGTCTCTACTGTTTAGATATTCCATCGATGCATTCCAGCACTTTTTCTATACTTTCTTCTATAGGCGCAGATCCATCGAGAACGAGGTCTGCCAAGGAAGAAGAGGGCTCTATATATTTGTCATGCATCGGGCTAACTGTGGAAGCAAACTGAGAACGTATGCTCTCAGGCGTTCTTCCTCGTTCACGTACATCTCTTTCTAATCGGCGTTTCAGACGAAGCTCTTCAGGAGCAGATATAAATATCCTTACTTCAAATTCTCTTACAACTTCTGGAATAACAAATAGTAAGTGTCCTTCTCCGATAATTAATTCCGCTGGCTCGACTCTTTCAACCTCTGTTGTTCTTGAGTGAGTAGAGAAGTCATAGACAGGGATATCAACTACTTTCCCTTGCTTAAGTAACGCTAAGTGTTTTAGGTACAAATCATGTTCGAATGCATCTGGATGGTCAAAATTGATTTTGGCTCTATCAGCTAAGGAAAGGTCAGAATGATCACGGTTATAGCTATCTAATGGAAGGACCGCCAGCGCTTTTCCTTCCGTCATGAAACGTTCCTTTATAGCACTAACGATGGTTGTCTTTCCGGCGTTTGCTCCACCAGCTATGCCACAAATCACTTTTCTTGTTTCCTCACTGGCGAGTTAGTACCGGTAATGATCCGGCTTGAATGGACCTTGAGAATCTACTCCAAGGTAATCTGCTTGTTCGGTTGTCATTTCTGTCAGCCTTACGCCTAGTGCATCTAAATGAAGTCGGGCTACTTTCTCATCAAGAATTTTTGGAAGAGTCACTACATCTTTTCCATATTCTTCAGCATTCTTATGAAGTTCAATTTGTGCGAGTACCTGATTTGAAAAACTTGCTGACATAACGAAGCTTGGGTGTCCCGTGGCATTGCCAAGATTTAGTAGCCGTCCTTCTGATAAAACAATGATTGAATGTCCATCCGGAAACACGTACTCGTCTACTTGAGGTTTTATTTCTACTCGTTGAACATCTGAAAGTTTATTCAAACCCGCCATATCGATCTCATTATCAAAATGGCCGATATTGCCGACAATGGCTTGATGTTTCATGCGTCCCATGTGGTCGGCAGTAAGCACATCTTTGCACCCGGTGGCAGTAATAAATATGTCCGCTTTATCAACTACTCGTTCTAATGTGTTGACTTCGTAACCCTGCATAACCGCCTGTAGCGCGCAGATCGGATCTACTTCAGTGACGATTACCCGTGCCCCTTGCCCTCGAAGTGACTCTGCGCAGCCTTTACCGACATCTCCAAATCCGCACACAACAGCCGTTTTGCCTCCAATCATTACGTCTGTTGCGCGATTGATTCCGTCAATCAATGAATGCCGGCATCCATACAAGTTGTCGAATTTTGATTTAGTAACAGCATCATTCACGTTAATTGCTGGGAATCGGAGCTCTCCTGCCTCTTGCATTTGATAGAGGCGATGTACCCCTGTTGTCGTTTCCTCTGATACTCCTCGTATCCCGGATGCGATGTGAGTCCAACATTGTGGATCTTGTTCTAAAGAAGACTTGAGTAGATCTAAAACCACTCCCCATTCTTCGGAATCATCTTCTGTTTTATTTGGAACGGAACCCGATTTTTCGAATTCGGATCCTTTATGAACCAAAAGGGTGGCGTCCCCTCCATCATCAAGAATCAGATTCGGGCCTTCGCCGTCTGGCCACTTCAAAACTTGGGTAGTTGCCCACCAATATTCTTCGAGCGTTTCACCTTTCCATGCAAATACTGGAACTCCTTCTGGTTTTTCTGCAGTTCCGTTTGGGCCCACCACTACTGCCGCTGCCGCTTGATCTTGTGTTGAGAAGATGTTGCAACTTGCCCATCTAACTTCTGCGCCAAGTGCAACAAGTGTTTCAATCAGTACAGCAGTTTGGACTGTCATATGAAGTGAACCGGTAATACGTGCGCCTGCTAGTGGCTGTGAGTCAAGATGCTCCGCCCGTAAAGCCATAAGCCCTGGCATTTCATGTTCAGCTAATCGAATTTCGTGACGACCTAAGACATGCAAATCAATGTCAGCTATTTTGTAATCATTTTTTACGGGCACGACGACTCTCAACTTTCTGTATTAAATATTTCTATATTTTGAAGTTTTACCTGGGCTGGGGTCGTCTAACGCCATTTCATACAGCCACATGACCAGTCTACCTGCATTAACCGACTACTCGATACGCGCTTCCAAGAGTCCGGATTTCATACAATCCCTCGGCTAAAGGCACCCAAGCTGCTGAACCCTGTTGAATTATTAAAGTTTCTTTTTCCGAAGTCAGTGTGGTTTCCCTTGAAACCGCTACAACTACATCCGTTCCTTCCCTATCTTTTACCTGTACAGATCCATTGATTTTCTCTACATCGAATTCTGAAGTTGGGACCTTGAAACGGTGATGATCAGACGACGGGACTTGAATCTCAGGTCTCAATTCAAAATCTATGATTCCTAATAAGGCAAGCGGATCTTTTGGTTTATTAGTAAAACCTGCTCTGACAACGTTGTCACTTGACCCCATCACTTCAAGAGCGACTCCTCCTAGATATGAATGCAAAACACCTGGGTCAAGAAACAGTGCTTGCCCAGGTTCCAAAGTAAATTTTCTCATCATCGGGATAAGAAGCAACGCCGGATCTTTTGGATATTTCTCCGCAAGTCTTCTTATTGTTGAGATTTCAGAGCTAAACATTCCTTCCTCTGCTTCGTGACAGCGCTGTAAAAGTGCTACAACCGCTTCTTCACGATCTTGAGTCAAAATACTTTTCGTTACTTCCATAAAATCACCAGAACTTTCCATTACAGATAAAGAATCTGGAGGAAAGTTGAGATAAGAACAAATTTCGAGAGCCTCGGTTACTGACTTAAATCCACATAGTGCCTCAAACCGTGTAAGAGCACAGATCATTTCTGGTTTAGACCTCCTGTCTTCAAAACCTGAAGATGCTTGAGTTACGTTTGGATGCGCTTGAAGCGAGAGAGGTTGATCTGCGGCAAGAATTTTTACAAGATAAGGCATCTCTTCTTGAATTTCATTCAATGCCTGCTGAAGAGATACCTGCCCATGCTCTCGTTCTAGAGTCGCTGGTCCAGAAGGGTGAACTCCGAACCATAGTTCCGCTTCAGGAGATCCGGATGCATCTATTCCACGAAGTTCAGCTAATGCGTCAAGTGACCCCCACTCATATTTCTGCAAATAGCCGTTTATTAAGTCCACAAGACGTACAGGAATTTAAAGCTCAAAAGTTGGACTTATGCCCTCAGAACTTGCTTGTTCCATAAGTTTCCCATGCTCATCTTCAGTTACTGCTTCTGACTCATCTATGAGCATTATTGGGATATTTTCTTTTATCAAATAACGACGGCGAAGTCGGTCGTTGTATAAAAATTCTGCATCTTCAAAATATAAAAGTGGTCCTTTATCTTCTGGGCAAGCCAAAATTTCTAAAAGTTTTGGATCAAGTGTCATTCGCTCTCCTTATAACTCCTTATTTGATTCAATCAACTCTTGAATCTCCTGCAAAGTTTTTTCGTAAGTAACTTCATCTTCTGCTTCTAGATTAAGCCGTAATAGCGGCTCTGTATTTGATGGCCGGAGATTAAACCAACATTTGTCAAATCTCACAGTAAGTCCATCTAAATGATCTTGATCAGAGTAAGAGTATTTCTTTGATACTTCTTTAATAACTTTGGAAGAATCCGAGACTTCGATATTTATTTCTCCAGAAGAAATATAAGAATTGAATGGAACTAACAACTCACTTAATGGTTCCGTAGTACAAGAAAGTTCTTCAAGAACGATGAGCGCAGCGATAAGTCCTGAGTCCGCTCGGAAATTATCTCTAAAGTAATAATGACCTGAATGCTCTCCTCCGAACGCTGCTTGTTCTTCTGCCATGATTTTTTTTATAAAAGAATGACCCACACGAGTACGAACCGGCCTTCCCCCTAATTTAGTTATGGTTTCAGGAACTATTTGTGAGCAAATGAGATTATGAACTATGGCTGCGCCCGGCTCTTCACGTAGGACTTTCTTAGCGACAAGAGCAGTCGTAATAGATCCTGAAACAGGTTGCGCTTTTTCATCAACCAGAAATACTCGATCAGCATCGCCATCAAATGCGAGACCAATATCAGCTTTTGTTTCCAGAACACGTCTTTGCAGGTCAACTAAATTTTCGGGCTGTATAGGATCTGCAGGATGATTTGGGAAAGTTCCATCTAATTCTTCATAAAGGATTTCGAGTTCAAATGGGAGGTTTCGGAATGCCTCCGGTACAACCAATCCGCCCATCCCGTTAGCTGTATCGGCAATCACTCGTAATGGCCTTAGTTTCTCTTTGTTGATAAAAGATTGAACATGTTTAGCGAAATCTTCTAATAAGTTCAAGTGAGAAACGCCCCCATTGCCGCTTCCGTTAGGCATTTCAGTTAGAACTTCATCTCTCATTTCCTTCAAACCCGTATCAAAGCTGATTGGTTTAGCTGCAGAGAAACAAAACTTTATTCCGTTATATCCCGAAGGGTTATGACTAGCGGTAAAGACCGACCCCGGTAGTTGAAGGTGCCCAGAAGCAAAATAAAGCATGTCCGTTGAGCAAAGACCTATATCAATGACGTTAACATCCTGAGCATTTACTCCTTGAGAAAAAGCTAAAAGCAGTTCTTGGCCGCTTGGCCTCATATCTCGTCCGACAATGACAGTTTCAGTTTCCGGCTCATTGCGCTTTATTAGCCTTGCCCAAGACTCACCAATAGACCGCGCTACTTCGGCATTGATCTGTTGCGGGAACAAACCACGCACATCATAGGCTTTGAAAATTGAGGCAAAGTCTTCCATTTTTAAACTTTACTTGCCTTTGGAAGCTCAGGGTTTGCAGGATAAGACCCTTTACTTGCTAACTGGCGAACATGAATAAGGTCTCGGAGCAGTCTTAAGCCATCTTGAATTGCTCGAACAGTGGTTCGTTCTGAGTTCTCTATTTCAACTGGTATTTCTAGCAGAGAGAGTCTCCACCTCTCAGCTAAGTGAAATAACTCCACATCGAAAGCAAACCCTTTAATCGTTGATGCATCAAATAACGCTCTTGCTACATCTGCTCGAAAAGCTTTTAATCCGCACTGAGTGTCACGATACTGGCCTAAAAGAAGTAGGTGTGTTGCGAAATTCACCATGCGCCCACCAACTCCTCTAAGAAGTCCCGCTTTTACAATCGTTCGAGTGTTCATGTGATGCCGGTTGCCTACAACCCAGTCATATCCATTCTCAACTTCAACTAGAAGATTAAAAATTTGCACTGGAGAATAAGCCAGGTCTGCATCCGTGAATGCGATTACTCGACCTCTAGCTTTAGCAACCCCGACTCGAAGTGCCGCACCTTTTCCTTGATTGTTTGGCAAAACAATTATTTGATCAGCTTGTTTTGCGGCGGTTTCCGTCCCGTCTTGTGACCCATCGTCCACAACAATGACCTCTAAATCATTGTTGATTTTTATTCCAATCTCTTCACGAACTCGAAGAATTGTGTTTTCGATTCTGTCCGCTTCCTTATAAGCAGGAATAACAACACTTAACCGGTATTCCCCCTCAACAGGAGGGCGTTGTGTTGGTTGATCTTGCTCATTTCGGATTGTTCGAAAAATAACTATCCGATAGGAAATTGCTCGAACCAAAGAAGCTGCTGCTACCGCCACTAATTTTGCTAAAACTTCTTCTTCAGTCTCTCTGTTTGGGTTGAAAAGATACAGGATCCCGGTATCAACAAGCCCCGCAGTCACAACCATGAAACCAAAAATTCCAGGTGAACCAATCCAACGAGTAAAAGGATCATCAGCCAAAGTGAACAATCGGTGAAGCGGCCATGCAACGAGGGCAGCTGCATTCAACGCGATTACATTTGCAAGAAACAAAGACGCTCCTGCCTGATGCAAAAGAGCGAAAAGGGCGATATCTAAAGTAGTAGCGGTAACACCAACCACTACGAAACGGCGAATTCGAAACTTCATTCGGGAGGACTTTCTATACCTTCAGATGAAATTTCCTCCTCCTCGCCCTCAGCCCATCTTTTTAAAAGTCCGTCGGCTTGGGATTCTTTATGGTCGCTTATTTCAATTGACGGTTGGAATCTCAACTTAAGTAGAAACACTAGACCAAGGAGTGTCAAGAAAATAGAGAAAATGTCTATACCTGTTCGTCCATAAGTGAGAACAACTTGTTCTTCTGTAGGTATTACAACCATGAGATTCGGTGTTGCCCTCCAAGGCCCCTCAGCTCCTTCAACTTCCCAGTTCGGGAAGTACGAGACTTTTACAACTACTGGCACCCCAGTTTCATTCACAGTAAATGAAACGTGATCAACGCCTGCTACCACTTCAGTTACTTCTATTTCTTTAAGTTTCCTCTCTTCAGGAATTTGATCTGTTTCTATTTGTTGCCACTCCTCTAAGCCGCCAAGTAAACGAATAACAGATTGGGAACTATCGTTAAATACTTCCACTGAGTGGTCTAGCCAATTTGAATGCTCCACATCTGTCCATACTGCTGGTTCTACTGTAAGGGCCTCTACCAATGGAGAATTTTCTACTAGAAAGATTGTCCAAGGTCCTGAGACTGCGATCTCAGTAAGTGCTGGGTGTCTTCTTGCTTCTAATACTGGTCGCTCCGAAAAGGCGGCATAATAAGTAACCCCAAATTGCTGGAGATGATCCACCCCTTCTCCTAAATCAAATGACCGGTATGGGAGACCACGCTGCGCTCGTGATGGTTCCATAGATAGTTCTGACTGCATGAGAAAGTGATACGGAGTTGTTGTAGATGCTTCAAAGTAAAGCCCTTCCATGGAACCGATGCATCCATCGGTCCAATGAGGCATAAGCATGAGTGCCATTGGAGTTCCGTAACGAACAAGGTCTCGGTTGTACTCCCACATGAGTCGTCCACAACCATATGTTTTTGATACCTCTTCCATGGTATTAACTAGTGCTCGATGCTCTTCCCATCCGCCACCATTGACATCTCCAACTCGTCCCTCGTAACCAGAAAAATTCCAATTAACCCAGCCTCGGCCAAGATTTAATTCTTCTGTTTCAAAACCCATCCATTTATAAGTGCTTCCAGTGGTTGTTCCCCCAGGTAAAGCCCTTAAGGGTAAACCTAAAAGAACTATTAGTGCGAAAACAGAAATTATCGATCCGACATAGGGGAAAAATTTTCCGACCTTTCTTACCTTTTCTGAAACGCCTTCAATAAACATCCCAATGGTACGAAATAACTCCGCTATACCTACTGCTGCTAACAGGTATGCCCCGAGATAGTACGCAGGAAGAATTCTTCCGTTATAAAGCCTTCCTTCAGGCAAGTGGATGAAAGCTAACGCTAAGACGACAAGCGATGCTCCTAAAACAATTCCTAGTCGGCGGCGGAATACAACTGAAAAGATAAATCCAATGCCAGCTAAAACGAGGACTACCTGAAAAGGAGGACTGTTAGTTAGAAAATCTGCAGCCAGTTCACTGCGATCCCAAAGATAAGATTTGAAACGTGGCAACTTATCCCATGCCATATCATTCAAGTGGTCCCTTTGCCACCAGAACGGCAACACCCAAAAAGCAGAAAGCAAAGCTGAAGTGATTCCTGTCGTTACGATCCATTGAATTCTCTGTTTGCTTGGTTGAAAAAGAACCACTAGAAGGGTTACCACCAAGGCATAAAATGCCACTAGCAAGTGACATAATCCAGTGAGTGTTAATAAGAATGCCGCCCATGCTCTTCCCTTGCCTGTATCCATCCCGCGCATGAGAACTCCGATATAAACAAGACAGGAAGAGACAGCAAGGGCGTAAGCAAATTCTCCTGCCATCGTTGACATTAGATTGCCGCCAAAAATATTAAAAGATCTATCAAAAATAAATGGAAGCGTTGCAGCCGCCATAAGAGCCGGAGCGGGGAAAGGTAAACCTGAAAGCCGCCCCATCAACCATGCGGACAACGGCATAAGAACTAAGCCAGCTACTGTGATGAGTTTGATTGCGATGCCATAGTGAATGGGAACAATCAAAATCGTTACAACTACCAGAACGCCCATCGTTGGAATCCAAGCAAAAGGTCGATGCTGAAATAAAAGTACTAGGGCAACAACTGCTAATACAGCTAATGGAATTGCAAGCGGAAGAATAAGACCCACATTTAATCCAACAATGAGAAGCATTGGGACAATCATGTAAAAGTGGTAAGCGGGAAACCCTGCATACCAGTCCGGTGTCCAACCAGTAAGTCTAAATCTTGGAATTAGTTCATCTCTAATGAATGCAGGCCCCCAAACATGAGCGCCTAAGTCTCCTCCTGTTGGCAACGTTGAGGAAAATAGAACTCCATTCGGATTCACGACCCAAAGTAAATAAAAAGTCGACAGGACAACAATTGCCCCTGTAATCCAATTAGCAGGAGAAGCCTTTCGGACAAGCCTTAGAAAGTCGTGATCTTTCACAGATACACCAAAACAAAGACCGTATAAGCGTTAAAGCCTGCGTGAGCCCACATTGCTCTTCCTAGATGACCATCTCGTTGAGTTAACTTTCCTGCTATGAAACCAAATAGTACTAAAGCGGGGAATTGAAGGGGTTGGAAATGAATTATTCCGAAAAGCACTGAACTTGCTACCAAAGCTGTTCTCTGAGACCAGCGATCTTGAAATGCTTTTAATGCAAACCCCCGGAAAAATAATTCCTCAACAACGGGTGCTCCAACCACAACTACCAAAACAAGTAAGAAAACCCCTAAACCCTGGGCGCGGCTCGTTAACTCACGGGCTGGTCCTGATACGTCTAAATCATCAACAAAAATAAGTGCCGGCAAGTACAAGAGTGGAACCAATATTGCTTGGCTGAAGACACCAATAAAAAAGCCTTGAATACACTGATTCTTTGTTATGGAGACTGTTTTCTGCTCTGCATCCGGTTGTAAGACTCCCTTTCTTCGAACCAACAAAGGAAATCCCAGATTCTCTTTCCATGAAAGATTGCTACGTCGAAGAACTGCCCATGGAACTCCTAGTAAGCCAAACCACAATGGAATCTGCAATAAAGCAGTGACCCATAGCGGAAGAGGGTCCCAATCTCCAAAAGTAAGAACTAACGATCCTACGATGACTGATGAAACTATGGATAGAACTACACCGGTTACGACATGGCTAATTCCCCAAGGTTTTTCATCGGATTGAGAAATATTTTCAACAGAATCCATCGTCAAACACTACACAGAAGAAAACAACCCTGTACCTCAGGGTATTAACAAGTTCTGAGACCTCTAACATTAAAGTATGGCTAAACGTCCTGATGAAATGAAACAAACTCCTGAACAGCTTCCAGAAAAAAGTGGGCGCGGTTGGCCAAAATGGAGCATCTGGCTCCTTATGGGGCTTATCGGAGCTTTCATCATTTATCCGGCATTTAATTCTTCAGACGATTCCACTTCGATTCCTTATGACCAATTTCTTTCAAAAGTTGTTGCTGAAGAAATAACCGAAATAAACATCAACAATCAGACAGGGAAAATTCAAGCAGAATCTATCAATGGAGACGAATACAGCACCACTGGACCACTAGAGCTTTCTCCCACTGATCGCCAAATCCTTGATGCAAGTTCCGCAACCGTTGAATTCAAAACACCACAACCAGGATTTTTCCAAACATGGCTTCCTCTTCTGCTGCCGGTCTCTTTAATTATTCTTTTCTTCTGGTGGATTAACCGCCGAGCTCAAGGCCAAATGAGTGGGATGATGTCTAT
>CATISD010000135.1 GCA_949538625.1 Acidimicrobiales bacterium AG-410-I20 | reverse complement strand
TGAAGAGACTCCCGTGGAAGCTTCTGAAGAGACTCCCGTTGGAGCTTCTGAAGAGACTCCCGTTGAAGCTTCTGAAGAGACTCCTGTGGAAATAGAAGACGAGGAGCCGCCAACGCTTGCTTCTGATGAGTTAGCTGCTGAAATTTCGGAAAAACTCCAGATCTGGCTGCTTGCGAACGGAGCTCCCGGATCATCCGTTTCAGTTCTTCTCCCTGATGGATCACAAGTTAATGTGGCAGAAGGAGATCGAGATAGAAACGGAACACCCGCTTCCGTTGAAGACTATTGGCGTATCGCAAGTATTTCCAAACCAATAACGTCAGCTGTAGTTCTCAAATTGGTTGAAGAAGGTGCGATAGGAATAGATGAACCAGTCATGACCTATCTAGGAAGCGACTGGGCTACTGGATACGTTCTTGATGGAATTGATTACGCGCCATTAATTACAATCCGCCAAATTCTAAACCACACTGACGGATTTCCAGAGTACGCATTTGACCCAGGTTTCTACTTACTAGCAAGTTCTAGACTCGAGGTGGTTTTTGAGCCACAGGAAGTGGTGGATTGGGCATTTGGAAGAGGACCACAATATGTACCAGGAACTGAATACTCCTATAACACCGTTGGCCACGTTATAGCAGGCTTAGTTATCGAGGCAGTAACTGGTCGACAAGCCCATGAATTAATCAGAGAATACGTTTCACTTCCCGCCAATGCACCCGATCTATACCTTCCTCCAAAAGAGTTCCCTCCGAAAATGGTCCCATCAATGTTTGTTCAGGGAGAACTCGCTACTCTCATATCATTCCTTCCCGGACTCGCCCCGTATTTAGAAGAAGCGAGAATTAATGACGAAGTACTTGACCTCAGTGTTGGCCCGCAAGAAGTTCTCTCTTCAGTTGGATGGACCGGTGGAGGAGTAGAAGCCCAGATGGACGACCTCGCTAGAGTCTTTAAAGCAATGTTTGATGGGACAATCCTCACACAAGAAACTGTTGATCTTTTTTCTGAAAAAGCAATCGGTAGTTCCTATGCATTAGGTATCCAGTTAAGTGAAAGAGTAGGTTATGCAACATTTGAACATGGGGGTGGCGTTCCTGGCTTCCGATCTCATGCCCGATATTTCCCCGATCTAGATTTATCAATTGCTCTCTCTACGAATATGATCCCAGTTGACCCAGATGTAGGCAGCATCGCTGATGAAATCACAGAAATTACTATCAGGCATTTGCAAGAAAATGGCTGGGAATTACCAGAACCAGGAACATCTGAAGCGCAACCGGTCCCTCCGGAATCAACAAACACAGGTCAAGTAGGAAATTAAAAACATTGAAATGAAACAAAAAGCAGAAACGCAACTGGGCCCAGTTGAAGGCAGGGAACGACAAGGAGTCTTCCTTTTCGCTGGCATACCTTACGCTGCTGCCCCAACTGGGGAATATCGTTTCGCTCCGCCACAGCCTGTCCAACCCTGGAAAGAACCACTTGATGCAACACAATTTGGCCCTGTCGCCCCGCAACTGCCAGGAGAAGGGCTTACGGATTCCCATGACGTTACATGGAACGAGGATTGTCTTACCCTAAACGTTTGCACTCCCTCCACTGATAACAAGAAACGGCCAGTGATGGTATGGATCCATGGCGGTGCATATCGGAATGGAACAGGTTCTATTCCATGGTATGACGGGACAAGATTCGCCAAAGAAAGCGACATAGTCGTCGTCACTATCAACTACCGCCTTGGAGCACTCGGATTCGCAAGAATTCCCGATGCCCCAACATCAGGAATAAATGGAACATTGGATCAAATCACTGCATTAACGTGGGTAAAAAAGAATATTGAAAATTTCGGTGGAGACCCTGAACAAGTAACAATCGCTGGAGAATCAGCCGGAGCTTTTAGTGTTTCAACAATTATGGCAATGTCACAAAGCCGAGGACTCTACTGCAGAGCAATCACGCAAAGCGGGGCAGGGCACCATGTGATTACCCAAAAAGAAGCAGAAGCAGCAGGGCAGCTTTTGATGGAGCATGCGGGAGCGAAGTCTCTTGATGATCTCCAGGCGCTTACAGTTGATGAAATTCTTGAAGCACAAAAATATGTTGAAGAAAACTCCGATGAATTCATGCCTGTCGGCCAATTACCGTTCTATCCATCTATTACACCCGATTTGTTGACCGACCACCCAATAGCATTATTTCAAAAAGGAGTTAGTGCAGATATTCCTCTTCTAACAGGAACCAATACGGACGAAACAACGCTATGGGGAACGAACCAAATCCCAGCAGAAAAACTCGAAAAATGGTTAAAGAACTATGTTAATGAACCAAATCTATTCATAGAAGCAGTACGTAAAGACAGAGGAGAGATCTCCGCAGGTGAAATCGCCGTCGCCATCTCCACTGACCACATGTTCCGGATTCCAGCAATACAAATGGCTGAAGCTAGACAAAAGCATGGCGGCAAATCTTGGATGTACGAATTTGACTGGAAAAGCCAAGCTTTCAACGGCGCGCTCGGAGCTTGCCACGCTTTAGAAATACCATTTGCATTTGGAACGTTGGACGCCAAAGGAACGGAACTCTTTCTTGGAACATCTGACCTCCCAACTCATGTCGGAGACATCATGCACGCATCATGGGTCGCATTTATCCGTGAAGGAAATCCCAGTACAAACAC
>CATISD010000134.1 GCA_949538625.1 Acidimicrobiales bacterium AG-410-I20 | reverse complement strand
ACTGTTAGAAAGACTAGGAGTGGACAGTCCGAAAGAAAAAAATGAATAGACCTACTCGATTAAATGTCTCATTACAAGCAGTCATGAATAATGTTTCTATTCTTCGTTCACTCGCTCCAAACTCTCTTTTCTGCGCAGTAGTAAAAGCCGACGCTTACGGGCAAGGAGCAGTAAGAGTTGGACAAGCTGCTATTGATGCTGGGGCTGATTGGCTAGCAGTCGCGTTAATTCAAGAAGCTAGAGAGTTGCGAGAAGCAGGGATTAAAGAACCTATTTTGATCCTTTCGCAACCTCACCATAATGAGATTAGCGAACTCAAAGACTTAAAGAATGTCCGCCCCACTGTCTATACCGCTAAGGCCGTAAACCAGATCGCATCTGTAACTCCAGAAGCGCCAGTTCATCTGAAAATCAACACAGGAATGAATCGTGTCGGAGTTTCACCAGAAGATGCTTCATCCTTAGCAGATCACATTGTCGAATCAGGTTTATTTCTTGAAGGAGTATTTACTCATTTCGCATCTGCAGATGAGCTAAAAAGTTCTTTTCCTGAAGAACAGTCAATTCTTTTCGACAAAGTTGTTGAAGAACTAAACCAAAATGGGCATCACCCATCAATCATTCATATGGCTAATTCAGCAGCTGTACTGAACTTTCCAGAAAGCCACCGATCAATGGTTAGACCAGGTATAGCAATGTACGGAGCAGAGCCTTCAGTCGAATTAAGAGGACGATGCATAGAACTCGGACTATTGCCGACAGCTCAGTTCGAAACAGAAGTTAGTTTCATTCATAAAGTGGGTAAAGGAGAAACTGTGTCCTATGGTCGACGGTGGATTGCGGAAGAAGAGACACTTCTAGCGACATTGCCTGTTGGTTATGGAGATGGGATACCGAGAAGTTGGTGGGAGACAGGGCATGTAATTATCCGAGGAGAAAAATGTCCAATCAGAGGTGTGATCACCATGGACCAACTTATGGTCGAAGTCAATACAGATGTTGAAGTAGGCGACAAAGCAATTTTGTTTGGTGAAAGTCAACAAGAAATAATTACTGCTGGCGAAATCGCAGAGGCAACACAAACAATTAGTTACGAAGTATTAGCAAGTGTTGGTAAACGAGTACCTAGGTTTTATGAAGATTGATTCTCTTTATTAAATCGAATTACACAATTCCAAGTAAAGAATTCTCTCACTATTGGTATGCCGATAATAAAACGAGCCCACGGCCAGTACCTAGGTTCAATACGACTTATTGAAATACCGGGCTTATTACGGATCATACGTAGAGTCGGTCCAATATGAACAGCGAATAGTCCTTCGCCGTAACGGTTATCTGGTGGAGGACCATGAAGTTTCTCATACAACTTCGGGCCGAATTTTGGACCAAGGTATTGGTAAGGATTCATGTTGTGTCCTCCGTTAGGGGAGTACCAGTTAGTCCATGAGAGATATCCCCAGCCGTCGGGCTTCAGGACTCTAATTATTTCATCAACAACTTTTGAAGGATCAGAAGCATGTTCAAGCATGTTTGAACAAAACACGCCATCAAATGAGTTATCTGGGAAAGCCATAACAGTTGCATCTCCAAGAGCTAATCCGGGTATAGGTGGCTGAGCACGGATCAGCGTAGTCATACTTCCATCAATGCCTAGAACTGTTGCTCCATGTTCACGCATTGCTTCCGCGTACCAACCTGGACCGCACCCAACATCAAGAATTCGATTATTTTGAATTTCGTAACGTTTATTCAGATCAAAAGCTGTTTCGGCTCCTAAAGCTCTATAGAAGGGCTCAGGGTCAGAGCGTTCTTTTAAAAATAAAGACCATAGAAGCCGTAACCGCTTAATTCCAGTGCCATTTGGGGATTCAATTGATGCCATCAACGCTTAACAATACTCTTCTATGGGCATTAATTGAGGCTTACTTTTTAAGACACCAAACATAGGGCTTAAGGACTGAGTAACTTATATTCATGGGTTCAAACGCAGAATTCGCTATTAATAATGTTGATTTTGGAAAAACTGTTTCCAGAGCAGAACATTTAGGCCTTCGAGATTTAGCAGTTATCGCTTGGAGAGATCTTGAGGCCCCTGATTCTGGTGGGTCAGAAGAGCATTTAACTCAAGTTTCACAGCATTGGACAAACGCGGGTCTCTCAGTGAACATTAGAACCGCGGGTGTACAAGACTTACCGACACAAGTAGAACGTAATGGCTCAAAAGTTATAAGAAAGGGCGGGAGAGTTTCAGTTTTCCCAGGGGCTGCTTTTCAGGTTTTACGTGGTGGCTTAGGTTCAGCAGACGGAGTCATAGACGTTTTTCAAGGTATGCCATTTCTCTCCCCCTTATGGACACGCCGCCCCCGTGTGGGATTAATTCATCACTGCCATATGGGGACCTGGAGTGATTTAGCACCTATTGGTTTAGCTCAACTTGGTTATTGCATTGAAAGATTTGCAATAAGGCATATTTATCGATCAACTCCACTAGTCACTCTTTCTCCCTCTTCAGCAGAAGAAATTGTTAAGTGCATGAAAATAAAATCTGAACAGTTAAGAGTCGGACCGGTAGGCATTGATTCAGATTTCACCCCGGATACCACAAGTGGGGAAACTGAAATTCCTTTAGTAGTTGCTGGAGGGCGTTTCATGCCTCCCAAAGGGTTTGATCAAATTCCTGCAATACTTTCTCCTGTAAAAAAGAAGATTCCTGCACTACAAGCGGTAATTTTTGGTGACGGACCAGAGAAATCAAGAATTGAGTCTCAGATTCAGAAATATTCTGCTGAAGATTGGATCACCTTGCCTGGATTTATCAGCAGAGAGGATCAGATTTCGCTTTATCAAAAAGCCAAACTGCTTATTGCTCCTTCACGTCGTGAGGGTTGGAATATGACAATCACTGAAGCGGCAGCATGTGGAACACCTGCTGTGGCCACAAAAATTCCAGGCCATCTTGATGCAGTTCTGAATCAACAAACTGGTTACTTAGTGGAAAATGACTATGAAATGGCAGAGGCAATTATTGCAGGACTTTCCGACGAAAGTAAACGCATAGAGATGAGAAAAAACTCATTAGAGCACGCCCAAAAATTTCATTGGGAACATACAGCAGCAATTATTCTTAACGCACTATGTGATGACGCAGAAAGTCGTAAATGAGTTTTTTTGTCAGACGATGGAAAGAAACCGTCATATTTTTGACGGCTTATATTCCGATACTGTTGATCCGGCCCGGTTCATTAAACGCAGACATTAAGCAGTACTTACATCTTGATGCAGGCGCTCTCTTATCTAGTGCACCACAATTGTGGAATCCAGACTTTGGACTCGGAACAGTTACACACCAAAACATAGGATATTTATTTCCATCAGGTCCCTTTTTCTGGTTAGGGCAGTCCTTCGGATTAGAAGACTGGGTCACTCAACGCCTTTGGTATGGATCAATTTTGGTGATAGCTGGCTTAGGTGTTCTCTCTTTATTGAGACGACTAGCTCCAGAACATCCAAGCCATTTAACCGGAGCCCTTTTTTACATGTTGAGCCCATTTGTGCTCGGGCATATAACTGGACAATCCGCTCTTTTACTTCCATTCGCTATTTTCCCTTGGTTAGTTTTATCAATGGCGGCGGCAGTAACAAAACAAGGATGGCGATGGCCGGCAGTCTTCGCCTTACTGGTAACAGTTGCCGGGTCTATAAACGGTAGTTCTATTTTCTTTGTAATTATTGGAGCAGTTCTTTGGGCGCCCAGCGCGGCAGTAAGTGAAGAAAAAATTTCATGGAAAAATGCGACGAAAGCTGTAGCACGAACCGGATTACTTACCGTTCTGACACAACTTTGGTGGATGGCTGCTTTAGCGGTAGGAGGATGGCACGGGTTACCTATTCTCTCCTTAACTGAGACCTTAGGCTCTACGAACAACACGACTAGCTCATTTGAGATTTTAAGGTCACTTGGATATTGGTTCTTTTATGGTCGAGACACTGGAGGTTTATGGCTTTCAGGGCTAGCTGATCCATACATGGAGAAGTTGTGGCTGCTACTGGTTTCTTTTGGAGTGGCCGGTATTGGTCTGATAGCCATGGCATTCGTTCGTTGGCGCCATCGAATGTATTTCGTTGTAATCACAACAGTTGGACTAGTAATTTCAATAGGTTCTTTCCACTATGCCGGAAGGTCCCTTTACGGCTTTCTTTTCAAGAAAGCAGCAGATTCATCTGATCTAATTTTTAGTCTTCGAAACACACAGCGAGCTGCGCCCTTAGTAGTGCTTGGGTTAGCAGCTCTTACCGCTGCAACTGTTCAGTCATTGTGGGCAAATAAGAGAAACTTTGCTTTAACGGCAAATGCTCTGATCGTGATAATGATTGTCGTAAACCTTTACCCCTTGTGGTCTGGTTCCTTGATTGCAGAACGCTTCCATAGAGAGGAAATTCCTGATTATTGGAATGAAGCAACAGAGGTTTTAGATGAACAGCCAAGAGAGACACGCGTTATGGAAATACCGGGAATTGACTTTGCCTCTTATAGGTGGGGTCACACTCTTGACCCAATTACACCAGGCCTAATCGAACGACCCTACTTGGCAAGAGAACTACTGCCGCACGGAGACCAGTCAGGGGCTAACTTACTTGTAGCGTTTGATCGGAGCCTTCAAGAAGGATGGTTTGAACCTCAGGCTTTACCAGAAATTGCTCGAATATTTGGAGCAGGGGATGTAGTCCTAAGAAGTGACTTAGAATACGAGCGTTACCGCACAGCCCGCCCTCAGCCGCTTTGGAACATCTTAAAGAACCCCCCTAGAGGCTTATCTGAACCTCAGAAGTTTGGTGAAGCTATTCCCAACGTTGCATCTGAAACAAGATCAATGAACGATGAAATAGAACTGGGTATACCAACAAATTCAGAACACCCACCACCCGTAGCAATATTTTCCGTGGAGTCTCCATTAGACATGGTTAGAGCAAGACCAAGCGACTCTTCTTTAATCATCTCAGGAGACGGAGAAGGAATAGTTTCATTAGCTGCAGCTGGATTACTTAACGTCCAAGAAGGACTGATCCAATACGCCGGCTCTGTAGACACAATAAATAGCACAGACCGGCTAGTCATTACTGATACAAATAGAGAGAGAGCTGAACGTTGGTACGGAATGCACGCAAATGTCGGCCACACAGAAACAGAGTCTCATCAGTACCTTTACCCGGACGCAAGTGATACAAGAATTCGCCCAGTTCAAGACGCACCTTCCACTGTGGCTGAGTACCGCGTAGAAAACAATGCAGGAGAAGAACTAGGAACAGCCCAAATTTATGCAACAGGATACGGAAATCGAATTTTTCTCAATCCGGAATTCCGACCAGTAAACGCATTTGATGGTGACCCACTCACTTCTTGGAGAATTGATGAATATGGAGAATTCGTAACCCCCCGTCTAGAACTATTACTTGATACGCCAGTTCCAATTAATCAAATTGCCTTTACCCAGCCACTTGTAGGACCACAAAATCGTCGAGTAAGAACACTTGCAGTCAGTTTTGACCACGAACCAGAAACTCTCATCACACTAGGAGAAGAGTCATATGTAGAAGGAGGT
>CATISD010000133.1 GCA_949538625.1 Acidimicrobiales bacterium AG-410-I20 | reverse complement strand
TGGTGGAATAAACCCCGAAGTAAAAGGCGCATGCTCAGGCCTCCGATAATACAAACCCAACCCCACACTGGCTGATGAATCTGGCCCCTCGTCAGGTAAAAGCATAGAGAACTGATGAACTAAACCTCTCCCGCCAGTCGGGCTTATTTCCGTTGCCATTGTTTGCAAGTTTTTTTCAATTCCGTAATGACCCCAGATAGGCAACTCAGTCTTTTGCTCATCAAAAACAGCTTGAGTCCCACTGCAGTAGTGGTAATGGGTGTAAATAACTGCAGCGATTGGAGCAGAACAACACTCCCTAATAGCCGAAAGGGCCGCATTCATCTCTTCAATAGATTCACCAGTATCAATAACGATCAGACCCTCAGGGCCTTCAACAAAAGTTTGATTAGATAAACCATTACCAACTTGACACCAGACTTTGTCAGTTACTTGATGAAAACCTTCTGCGAGGCGTTCCATATGAACAAATTGCTGATGATGAGCTCGCTGACCATTCGGCCCTGTGGCAACCACCGAATTACTTGAAGCGAAACTAGCTGGAACTGAATTACTCACTGGAATCCCTCATTTATATTTAGATTCAGAACTTGATTCTGCCACTTTTCTAACTTCAAAGTTACTTCGGCCCGATCAGAAACTGGTTCAAAAAAGTCACCTCGTTCTCCAGAACTTAGATAATTCAAACCGATTCCTTGCCCACCAGCTAATGCAGCTCCATACGCTGTTGCTTCAATGACTGAATGTCGAATTAAGGGTCTGCTCAAAAGATCTGCTTGAATCTGACAAAAGGTATCGCTGCGACTTAACCCTCCATCGATTGGCAGAACTGTTGTTGAATCAATCGCGAAATTTTCAACAGCGATTTCCACGATCTCACACATTCGAAAAGCAATACCTTCGAGAATTGCTCGAGCGAGCTCTCCCTTAGACGAAGACTCTGACTTGCCAACAATTGATACCACCGCATCTGGATTGTTATATGGAGTTCCTAATCCGTGAAGAGCTGGAAGAAAAGAAATTCCGCCTGAGTCAGAAGAACTATCCGCCAAAGCAAAAAATTCATCTATCGAACTACAAACTCCAGTAGACACCGCCCACGGAATCATTTCCCCAGCGCTTCTCACCATGCCCTCAGAGGCGAACAAAGTCCGGTTATCCCAGCCTGCTAAAACCATTGGCGTTAAGGGAGATCTGAAATGTGGGTTTTCTCCTGTTGTAACCATCAAAACCCCTGATGTACCAAAAGTAGCTTTCCATCCTTTTGAATCAGCTATACCGTGAGCAAACATTCCAGCTTGTTGATCGGCTACAACCGCGCCGATCGGGACAGAGACTTCAAAAAAATCTGGTGAAGTCAAACCAAGATTTCCCGTCGTAGCACAAAGAGAAGGAAAAAAATTCGTATCAAATCCTTGATAAGAAATAAGGTCTTCATTCCATTGACCGGGATTAAAAAAGTCAAGATATGCCGAAGACCACGCACAAGACCGATCAGTAATATGAAGATCCCCACCGCTAATCCTGTACAACAAATAACTGTCCAAAGTACCCCAAAGGAGAGAACCATTTGCCACCATTTTCCTACCATCACGAATGTCGTCTATTACAGATTCAAGTTTCGCTGCCGCGGCGATAGCCATGACCGGATAGCCAGCTTCACGTAACTCTTGCGACCGTTCTATACCTCGAAGATCATTCCAAACAACCATTGGAGCGACTGGTTTGCCAGAACTTCTCTCCCAGACAGCAATACTTGACCGCTGTGTAGTTACCCCAATAGAAAGTAGATCTGCAGCTGAACACTTTCCATCTTGAAGAGCTTCAGAAACAGAACGAATAACCGCGTCCCAAAGAAAATTGAGGTCTTGTTCGACAAGACCTGGCTTTGTGGTGCTATTTGAAAGAGCAACTTGAGAAGACCCAATAGTCTTTCCTTCAGCATCAAAAATTACTGCTCGTGCGCTTGTAGTTCCGACATCAAGCCCAAGTAACAGGTCAGGCATCAGGTATAAGATTTCCAGGATTTAGAAGCCCTTTAGGATCAAGGGCATTTTTTATGTTACGAAGGAGCGCTAAACCGGACTCACCTAAATCATGTACTAGATAAGGTTTCCGCACTCGTCCAACACCATGATGGTGAGCAATCCCACCTCCACATTCCGCGGTTTTCTCCATTATTTGTTTCCAACATTCAAGATAAATCGGCTCAAGATCAATCGGGTTTTCTGCAGTAGCAGCAAAAGAAAAATAAAGGTTTATTCCAGTCCGATAAGCATGAGAACTATGAGCAGACACTGCCACAACACCAGAAATTTCTGACACAGCTTCAATTACTTTGTCATAAAGGGTCTCAATGTCAGACCAAGAAGATGAAACCTCCACAGTGTCAACAATTAATCCACGATCAAATAGTTCGTTCCAGGAAGGAACATGGTTACGGTTTTCCATCCAATGTTCTCCAGCGGCACTGTCGCCAAGAACAAGTCCGCAGGATTCAGCTAAATCGTCAATAGCGTTTACTTCTGCTTCAACTCTTCCTTCTGGTCCTTCGTGGACCATGAGAAGCAAACCATGACCTTCCATACACCAAGACTTGAAGGTGCGTCGAGTTTCCCGCTCGTCGTATTGCCGCATCACCGGAGGAAGCCACCCCGCCTGCAGGATTTTACGCTGCGCTTCAACCCCAGCGGCCAAAGATGGAGTATGAAAGACTCGATATTCACGCCTCTCTGGTTGTTGCCGCAAACATAAAGTAACCCCAGTGATTATCCCCATTGTGCCTTCTGCTCCTATCAGAAGATGCCGAAGATCAGGGCCAGCGGCAGCACGCGGCGCTTTACCAAGAACTGCAAGGTCACCATTTGGCAACACCACTTCAAGGGAATAGACCATGTCTTCAATATTTCCGTAAGCAGTTGAAAATTGACCGGCTGCTCGAGTTGAAACCCATCCGCCAACAGAACTTAAAGCAATTGACTGAGGCCAGTGTCCAATTGTTAAACCATGGGCAGCTACAGATTCTTCTGCATTCAAACCATTTACACCTGCATCAAAAGTTGCTGTGAGATTAAATGCATCAATTTCACGAACTTGGTTGAGGCTGGAAAGGTCAACCAAAATCATGTTTTGGTCAGGGCGAACACCACCACAAACCCCGCTCCCTAAACCGAAAGGGACAATAGCAGTGTTTGTCTCACTTGCTAAACGAACTACCGCTTGGACTTCCTCTACCGAACTAGGAGAAATGACAGCCCCTGGCCTTCCTTCAAAAACATCCACCCATGACTGGAGATGGCTTAACACCCAGTAGTCGTGTCGACGATCAGCGACGTCCTCATCTGAAGTGAGCACTTTCTCAG
>CATISD010000132.1 GCA_949538625.1 Acidimicrobiales bacterium AG-410-I20 | reverse complement strand
TTAAAGGTTGATCACTCTGTAGGCCTAGAAAATTTTCCCATAATCACTGTCAGTTCGTGAAATGATTCACGAACATCTACGTTTGAGGTTAGACGAAATATGACCATTTCGGACATCTAATCTCAACATAAATTAGTTGATATTTATTTAGTATCGCGAACCGGAGACCTTCCTTTAAAACAATCATAATTCTGTCAAGTAAAAGTGAGCGAATTCATGGCTAAATAATCATTTTTTAAACAACTACATCGAGTGTCATAGCACCAAAAAGTAGTGTTATATAGACAATGGAAAATGAAAAAAGACGCATAGCAGAACTTTCGCTTAAATCCCGCTTGACAGGTAAAGTAAGGGCGCCAAAAAATAGCCCCAGAACAATGGCTGAGATCAAATAAACATTTCCCATATCTGCTACAAAGGCGAACACAATCGTAAGTCCGATTTGAACAATTGTGTAAAGGATAATTCGGTCTGCGGTTGCAGAAAGAGTTTCAACCGAAGGAAGCATTGGTACCGAAGCATTTGAATAATCTTCTCGATATTTAATTGCGAGAGCCCAAGAATGTGGGGGCGTCCAAAAGAAAATAATGAGAAAAAGTATTATCGGTGACCAATTAAGCGAATTTGTAACAGCAGCCCAACCAACTAGAACGGGGACAGCTCCCGCTGCACCACCTATCACTATGTTGAGTGAAGAAGAGCGTTTTAGCCACAGTGAATAAATAAACACATAAAACAAAGTCGCAGAAATCGCGAGTACAGCGCTGAGTAAGTTAACAAACTGCCAGAGCCAGAAGAAAGCTATTACTTCTAGGGATAAAGCAAACACTAAGGCATTTCTCGGTGATATCACTCCAGTAACTAGTGGACGTTTTTTTGTTCGTTCCATTAGCTGGTCAATATCACGATCTATATACATATTTATTGCATTTGCACCACCGGCAGCAAGGGTTCCACCAAGCACTGTTGCGACCATCAGCCATATTCCTGGGACTCCATTCTTAGCGACAAACATAGGAGGAATAGTGGTAACGAGAAGGAGTTCGATTATGCGCGGTTTAGTTAAAGCGAGATACCCGCTCATTCGCGCGTTAATCAAAGACGAATTGGAACCTGACATCTTCACCAGACTAGAAGGAACTATGCGCAGTAAGCGCTTCTAAGAGACAAAATTAACCAAGTAGCCAATCAGCTGGAGTTGCACCAGCAGGGTATAACCGATTTTGGAAACGCCTCATGCCTGTTAACCACCGATCAATATCGTCACCTTTACGGCGCACATATTCTTTTACATCCGCATGTGGCAGGACATGAAAGCGTTCATCCTCTAAAGACTCAATTACAACTTCTGCTAGTTCTTCCGGTGAAAGAACACCATCCATTGAGGCAACACTTTCTCCATCTGTGGGGAGAAGATGAGCAGTCGGACTATTTGCTACGATGTTCGTCTCAACTGCTTGTGGACATAGGACTGATACACCTATTCCCTTATCTCCGTAAGTGATCTGTATCCACTCAGCTAACGCAACAGCCGCGTGTTTCGTAACCGAATAATGCAAGGACCCAATCTGCGTTAATAAACCTGCCGCAGAAGAAGTGTTCAGTAGCCACCCTCCGCCTTGATCGACCATATGTGGGATCGCATGCCTCGCTGCATACAAATGTGACATAACGTGGACATCAAACATTTTCTTCATTTCTGAATCGTCGTCTTCTAATCCCCCTACTGTTACATAGCCAGCATTTGAAACAAAAAGGTCTATGCTTCCATGTTCAGCCACGGTGTTTGCGATGAGGCTTTTAATTTCTTCCTCATTTGCAACATCACAAGCTGCTGAAGAGCCGTTGATTGAGGAAGCCACATGGCTTGCTCCCTCTTCATCTAAATCTGCTACTACCACAGCTTTAGCTCCCTCTGAAGAGAACCTCTGTGCAAGAGCAGCCCCGATCCCACTAGCACCACCGGTTACAACTACAACTTTATTTCTTACTTTCATATCTCTAATCCTAGAAAGTTAAATGCATCCATGCCTGACTGGGGTCATAGGCTATGAAGAGTGGCAAGAAATCTTAAACCCAGTACCTATCGAAAGATTTGTGCAGTTGCACTTTTTCTCTTAGGTGCGATTGTTGTAACTGGGGGGGCGGTACGTCTTACAAGTTCAGGATTAGGGTGTCCTGATTGGCCGACTTGTGAATACGATCAATTCTCTCCAGAGTCCGGAATCCATGGATGGGTGGAATTTATAAACAGGTTAATCACCGGGTTAGTTTCTGTGATTGTAATTCTCGCGGTTCTTGGGTCTCTATTTAGATCCCCAAAGCGGAAAGACCTTGTTAAATGGTCTTTTGGTTTAGTTGCAGGACTAATTGGTCAAATCGTTCTTGGCGGGATTGTTGTTCTCAGTCACTTAAACCCTTGGTTAGTTCTTGGACACTTCGCTCTATCAATGGTTTTGGTTTGGAATGCTGTGGTATTACACCATAAGGCAAGCGATTTGGATGTTCCTAGATTAGGTAAGCCTTTTCGGCAGTTCACAACTGTTCTAACTAGTTGGGCTTTAGTGATGCTTGCTACAGGAATGCTAGTCACCGGGTCAGGTCCACATACCGGTAGTCGAGACGATCCAATTGAAAGGCTTCCATTTTCAATACGAGAAATCGTTCGTATTCATAGTTCTACAGTAATAATTTTTCTGGTTCTGGCTTTATTTTTTACCGTCTACGTATTTCGTAATTCACATGCAATTTCTTTACGTTCTATAACAAAAACTCTTTGTGTTGTAGTTGTATTGCAAGCAGTAATCGGATGGGTCCAATATTTCACCGGAGTTCCAGAAATACTCGTTGGTCTACATATAGCTGGGGCTACAGGGTTATGGGCGACTCTGGTGAAGTCCTGGCTAATCGCTCATGGATCAGGTTGATGAGTCCCTCCCCTACTGAGATTGAAGATCCCAAAGTTGAAGGGGAAAATACAGTTGAGCCTGACTCGCCATGGATTGTCATTGTTTGGAATGACCCCATAAATCTGATGTCCTATGTGTCGTTTGTTTTTCAAAAATTATTCGGATACAGCAAAGAAAAGGCAGACATTTTAATGCTGGAAGTACATAACGAAGGACGTGCGGTAGTCTCTACCGGCAATCGTGAGCGAGCTGAATTTGATGTATTCCGCTTACACGGGCATGGTCTTTGGGCAACGATGGAACGCAGTAGTTAATTATGGATGAACTCTCTTATGCGTTTGTAGGTGATCCTGCTGCTAAACGAATTCAAATATGTTTAGACAGTGAAAGTAGAGAGGTTCTACTTGAGTTAGCAAAACAGTTTCGTTCATTATTGCTTGAAGATTCTGATGATTCTCTTGAACGGCTCTATCCGCCAGCGTATTTGGATCATTCCGAATTAAACGTGGAATATGTTTCGCTCGTGCACGATGACTTACTTCAAGAAAAATTGGCGTCTATAGACATTTTTGAATCAACAATTTGGCTTGAATTTGTAGAAATAGAAAAGTTTTTTTGTTGGATGGCTGTATTGAATAACATTCGATTAGTGCTTGGTACACGTCTTGATGTTTCAGAAGAGGACGAATTTGACTTTGAAAAAGGTCATAGCCCTGAGCAAACACTTTTTGTTTGGTTAGCTATGTTGCTTGAAGAAGCTGTATCAGCAAGTACTTTTTATGTTGAAGATTTTAATAAAAGGTAAGTACTTCATGTTTCAGGCGATAGACAGTATCTGGTAACGTGTTTTCGCCTTCA
>CATISD010000131.1 GCA_949538625.1 Acidimicrobiales bacterium AG-410-I20 | reverse complement strand
GGGAGAATCCTTGAACTTGAAAGCAAAAGGCCGTCAGCCATTTCACCTAGTAACGCCCGTAAAGCAAAAGCTGGAGCCGGTATGAAGGCTGGTCGTTTGAGCGCTTTGGCGATCTGCTCAGTGAGTTCTTTATTTCTCAGCGGCTGAGGAGAGCTAAGGTTTACTGGACCTTCAATGTCGGTATCAATCATGTGTATCAGTGCTTTAACTTCATCCTCAAGTGTTATCCATGGCCACCATTGCTTTCCTTCACCTAATGGTCCGCCAAAGAACAAACGGATAGGAATGAGGAGTTTCTGCAGCGCCCCTCCAGAGGGGTCAAAAACCACTCCTGTTCTCGCAATTACAAGACGAGTCTCAGACGATGTATCTGCTGCGGCTTCCCAAGCTTTACAAACATCAGCGAGAAACCCATTTCCTGCGGTGGACGACTCCGTCAACATTTCTTCTCCTCGATCACCATAAAATCCAGAAGCTGAAGAAGAAACGAAAATTTTTGGAGGAGCGTCAAGACGTTGAAAAGTTTGGGTCAATAAATGCGTTCCTTTTACACGGCTCTCAAGGATCTTTTTTTTCTTCTTTGCATTCCACCTTCCTTCTATGGTTTCTCCAGCAAGATTCACAACTGCATCTACTTCTTCAATCAGCGCAGAGGTAAGAATTCCCTCCATTGGATTCCAGACAATGTCTCCCTCTTGACGAGCTGTTCGCCCTATTCGCAGGACTTGATCACCCCGGTTTTCAAGCTCTGAGACTAGAGCTGAACCGATAAGTCCTGATGCACCTGTTACCGCTACTTTCACTGTTCTCCTTATCAATATTTTATTTATATGTAAGCCACATAAGCCCTTCAGCAGTAGGGTTTTAAGCTCGTAAGGTAATAAATTGTAGATTCTTTCAAGAGGCTAGCGATGTCAATAATCACAATCTCTATAAAAATTTCTTCTCCTGCAGAAAATGTCTGGAATCAAATTTCAGATATCGAATCCCACACTAATTGGATGGCTGATGCTGAAACAATTACTATCACTTCTGATCAGAAACAAGGTGTTGGAACAACATTTGATTGCGAAACAAAAGTTGGGCCTTTCCGACTAACTGACCGAATGAAAATCACAGACTGGACCGAAGGTTTAGTGATGGGTGTCGCCCATAGTGGCGTGGTAACAGGAGAAGGTCATTTCACGCTTGAAAGCATTGGAGATAACGAGACTTTGTTCTCCTGGGAAGAAACTCTTTACTTCCCCTGGTGGATGGGCGGCCGCACAGGTGCTCTAATTGCACGGCCAATCCTGAAAGCAATTTGGAAACGTAATTTAAAACGGCTTAAAAAAATCATTGAAGGATAGTTTCAGTAATGACTTCATGGTTGAATGAAATTGATCTTGACCCCTCCGATCCGCCTATCAGGATGGGAGTAAGAACTCTTGGAGATAGGCCGTGGCTTGTACAGGACGAGAATGAAAAATCTGAGTTGAAACTCAAAGCAAATTTAACCCTAGATGACTCTTCTGAGGTCTTTTTAGCGCTACATGGAAGTGAAGCCGCTGGAGAAGAAGTTTGTTCTTTAATTACTACAGACGGCCGGCAATTAATCTCAGGTGAAGAGGGTTTGCATCCTTTAGAACGAGCTGGTCTTTCAATTCAAGAAGATCTCTGTCTTATGCAACGCAAAGAAGACTGTTGGATTTTGGCAGCAGCGTCTCTCTGCTTTCCTTCCCGATGGCGACTTTCAGAAAAAATTGGTCGAGAAATGAGCGATGTCCATGGCCCGGTAGACGGTTATCCGAAGGTCTTAAAGAAAAAAGTGGATTCTCTAATGGATCGTTTATCTGCTTCACCCGTCTGGAGACGCAATTGGTTTATTCACCCGGATCCAGACCTGCACCAACCTGAACGACCGGAGAACGGAGATCCAGTAATTGAAGCAGCCCGTGTCCAGAATGACCTTTTTCTTCGAAGTGAACGTCAAACTTTGCGTTCTTTAAACACTCCCGGATGGGTCCTTTTCACAATCAAGATTCAACAGACCTCTTTAGGAGAACTTGCCATAAAAAGAAAAACTGACTTTGTTGAGTGGTTAATGAATGTATCCCCTCAAGGGTCCTTACATAAAGGGATTCAACCTAAACAGAAAACTGAAATATTGAGATCTTTGGAGCTTTAGCTACCTAGCCCAGCATCCCATCATGAATTTGATCAATAAACGCTAAGGAATCGTCGACGGTTTGAACCGGAGCAAGGAGTACAAGTCTATCTACACCCATTTCTCCATATGTTTCTAGCATTTCAGGCCCGGGGCGCATAAGAGGAGTCACAGTAGTTTCTATTTCACCAAGCGCTTCAGGTCGTTCATGCCGCTCTTGTAGTTCTTTGATTCCTGCAATATTTTTAGCAGTATTTTCAGGATCTAACATGAAGCCATACCATCCTTGACAATGGGTCACTGTTCTTCTCCAAGCAGGTTTAGAGTGGCCTCCCATAATCACTGGAGGTCCTAAAGGATTAACTGGTCGAGGGTTTGCTTTTACTCCATCAAACGAAACATACTTACCGTTGTAACTCGGTTCATCATCATGCCAAATTGAACGCATGGCCTCTATGTACTCAACGGATCGTGGTCCTCTATCTTCCATAGGGATTCCTAAAGCTTCAAATTCTGGAGTGAGATATCCGACACCTACCCCAAACATCAAGCGTCCGCGAGAGAGCACATCAACACTCGCTAATTCTTTCGCTAAAACAAGAGGGTTGCGCTGCGGAAGAATAATTATCCCTGTGCCTCAATTAATTTTTGTTGTAACAGAAGCCAGATACGCCAATGCAACTGCGGGATCAAGGAGAGGAACTTCTGCTGGGAGCGGGGAAGGAGGAATTTGCGGATCGGGCAAAACTACGTGCTCCGCTGTCCAGAGAGATTCAAATCCCGCCTCTTCGGCTGCAACCGCTACCCGTCGCATGTCATCTGGATCAGCTAGATGCCCGCCATTGATTGAATACAGTCCTATTTTCATCTGAGCGGACGACGAGATTTGAACTCGCGACCCTCACCTTGGCAAGGTGATGCTCTACCAACTGAGCTACGTCCGCGTGCGTCGTCACTTTATCCGAATTAACGCCAATTTTGCCTTCTTGCCGCTCTCTTTATCTAAACCAATCCAATGTTTGTTGGAGTCTTGAAATTTTACGCAATGTAGTATTCTCTGCTTGTTCGGGAAAAGTATTGGAGCTAAGTATGTTTTTCGCTGACGGTTTAAACTGCAGCATCTTTGATAGAGAAGTTTTCCAAGAACTTTTAGATGGTGGACTTGATTGTGTCACTGTCAGTCTTGGCTTTTGGGAAGACGCACTTGAATCGATGGATGCTCTCGGTCGTTTCCGTGATCTAGTTCGCGAAAATAATGATCTCGTTGCAATTGCTCGTAACTCTGAGGACGTCTTAGAGATCAATAGTTCCGGACGATGCGCCTTAATCATTGGCTATCAGAACACCACTGCATTGAATGGCAACATACGCTTCGTTGAACTTTTTGCTGATATGGGAGTTCGAGTGCTTCAACTTACTTACAACAACCAGAACGAATATGGAGGTAGTTGTTATGAGCCTTCTGACAGCGGAATAAGTCGCGCAGGAGTTGAACTTGTTTCGGAATTGAACCGGTGCGGTATTCTGATTGACTTATCACACGTTGGGCAAAAAACTGGCTTAGATGTAATTGAGACTTCTGAGAAACCTGTTGCTGTGACACACGCTAATCCAGATGGATTTATTCCTCATGTCCGAAATAAATCTGACGATTTGATCAAAGCTCTTGCAGAAAAAGATGGGGTGATAGGTTTGGCTACTTATCCGAACATTTGTGATGGTTTCGCCGAAACTCCTGAAAAATGGTCAGAACTTGTCGCTTATACCGTTGATTTAGTCGGAATTAACCATGTTGGAATCGGCACAGACCACAGCCGTAATCTGGGCATGTCTCATCTTGAATGGATGCGACAGGGCCGCTGGTCAAGAGTGACAAATTACGGAGCTGGTTCTGTTTCTCGCCCTGGGAAAATTCCAGAGCCTGATTGGTTAACAACCATGCGTGGATTTAGTCAGATAGCTGATGCGTTGCAATCCAGGGGCATGACTGAAGACGAAACAGCTGCAGTGATGGGTGGCAATTGGTTGAGACTCTATAGCCAAGTACTCGACTAATCCAAGAATTTAGTCCGTCGGACGTAAATCAACTTTGAGGGTCAAAATTCCGTCTTCAAGAATTGCTTCTGCGTCTCCAATTATGGCAAAATCTTGAAAATCATTTTGAGCTTGCTGTAAGAACATTTGTCTTTCTTCCCCTCCAATAGGAGGCAAATTACGATTTTGTACTGCTGCTGCTCGTTCGCGAAATCTTTTTATCATTGCATCTACATCAAGTGCGTCAGACATCTTCTGAATGCTCCTTTTCTAAAGTTTCACTTGTGGGTTTCTCTTCTAATAGTTCTGCTAAAAGTTCATTTGAGGAACGCGATGACTCATCGTCAGGGATATTGAAATGAAAAGAGTACTTTGATCTCTTTGATCGGTGTGGAGTCCCATCGATTTCTCCTCTGTCAATGGCGGCTTGGAGGCGCCTACTAGGGCGGGTGTGTAAGAAGAATCCAACAGTTGCAACAAAAACTACACCGGCGATAACTCGGAGAGTGAGAACGATGTCTTCTACTCGGTCTTCTTTAGTTTCATCAATTACCGATGACTGTTCTTCGACTGTGAGGGTCTCCGCTGATGCTGTGTTGACGTAAAGAAAAGCAGCAAAAACCAAAAATGCTGTTAAAGCAACAGTGTTTTTACTTAATTTTTTCTGCACTGGTCTACCCTTAATTCTCCTTGAGTCTAGGTTAGTCGGAGTGGTGGGCTAACGCTGATGTAAGGGGCACCACCATGTTGTTCTTCCTCCTGCTTCTGAACGTCGTAGAGGCTGTGCATCTAGCGGACAGACCCCTCCTTTGTTTCTATGCTCAAAGAAATCTCCCGTATGAGAACCCCCGCGTTTGTCTAGCTGATCAAGAACTGTTCGAATTGTGCGATTCAGTATTTTGATTTCTTTTTCTTCTAAAGAGTTTGCTGGTCGATTTGGATCAAGGCTGCTACGCCAACAAATTTCATCAACTAAAAGATTTCCTAGCCCTGCAATGCGTGATTGATCTAAAAGTCGTGCTTTTAACGCTGTAGTTGAGTTAGATAAGACTTTACGAAGACCAGGCAGTCGTATTTCCCATGCATCAGGTCCAAGACGCTCCTCTTGAGGGTTCAGTTCTACTCCCCCGAGTCTGCGTGGGTCATCGATTACTAAACTTCCCCCTCCTTTAAACTCAATTATGAACCGATGCCATGCGGGATTGATTCGTCTGCTTCCCCATTCCAGTTGATCTATTCCGGCTTTACCATCAACAAATAACCTTCCGGTCATTCCAAATCTCAAACCTAGTGTCGGCCCACCGGAATCAAGGAGTAAGAGTTTTCCTTTTCTTCGTGATTTTGTAAACCGCCTGTTTGTCAAGTTCTCGACAAGGTCTTCTGGAGTGGCTCCACCTTTCACATACCAGTGATCTGGCGCTTGGACTTCAGAGACGACGCGACCTACGACTTTTTCGGCCAGTCTTCGATACGCCTCAATCTCTAAAATTTCGGGCATAAGTTATCTTATGCTTTGAACTGCTTGGCCTGATCAGGTTTTATTCAGATATCTCTTCTAAGAAATTCTTTATGTGTGAGGAGACATCCTGAGTTGCTAAAAGAAAGCCGTCATGACCATTGCCATTTTCTACTATTTGATGGGTGCATTTCCCACCAGTTCCTTCAACTGCTTCAAAAATTTGCATCTGTAGATCAGGGGGGTACAAATAATCTGAGGTGATGCTCAGGGTAAGCACTGGTACACGTGCTAGGCGAGAAACTGCTTCATTGACGCTTCCACGGTCTCGAGCAACGTCATGCAGATCCATTGCTCTGTTAAGAACCAGATAGCTGTTCGCATCAAATCTTCGAACGAGTTTCTCTCCTTGGTAATCCAAATATGACTCAACTTGATATTGGTCCCATAATCCATACAGGCTTCTTGGATTAACTACTTCTCTTCCGAATCTCTCAGCGAATGAGCCTGGACTCCGGTAATGTATTTGGGCTACAGCACGAGCAATTGCTAGTCCTGAATGAGGACCATTACCTGGTTCTGCTTCGTAGTAATCTCCCCCTTTAAAAAGTGGATCAAGCACTAACGCTCTTCGACCAACTGAGCTCCATCCAATTTGCCAAGGAGAAGCTGCTAAAGCCGTAGCCAGCGGGGCTAATGCTCTAACTCTTTCGGGATACATGATTCCCCATTCGAGCACTTGCATGCCGCCCATGGATCCGCCCACAACTAAGTTCCACTTATCAATACCAAGATGGTCTGCGACTGCTGATTGAGCTCTAACCATATCTCGGGTAGTGATAACCGGGAATGATGAACCGTAAGGTTTGCCTGTTGCTGGGTTAATAGATGCTGGCCCTGTTGATCCTTGGCAGCCTCCAAGCACGTTTATGCAGACGATGAAGTGCTCATTCGGGTCTAGTCCACAGTTTTCACCGATTACGCCGTTCCACCATCCAGGTGTTGGATGTGCTTCTCCGTGTTCTCCATAAGCGTGTGAGTCGCCGGTTAGTGCGTGACATACCAGAATCGCATTATCTGCGTTGGGTGAAAGTGTCCCCCACGTTTCATAGGCCATCGTTACTTCTTCGAGGACGCCACCCCCTTCAAGAACAAAGCTTCTATCTGGATGCACTTGTGCGAACTGACGGTTGCCTTCTAGGTCTCCTTCTTGCCATGCCCCTGTTACTGGAAGATTCTCTGTGAGGGGACGCGGATATACATGCGCTGTAGCCGGATCTTGCCCGTCTTTAGTTAAGTCATCAGATTCAGTCATATTGGTGGGGAGACTCACCGGAACCCGGCGACCGGAGGTCGACTTTGTCGACACCGGACACTTTGT
>CATISD010000130.1 GCA_949538625.1 Acidimicrobiales bacterium AG-410-I20 | reverse complement strand
TTGAATTGCTCGCGAAAGCTCGTGAACTAGGTGATGTTGTAGCTGTACATGCCGGAGGCGACGCTGAACAAGTAGCAGCAGAACTAGGAGAACATGGAGCAGGAAAGGTTCTAAGCACCGGAGATCTTGACGGCGGCCTACCAGGTCCGGCTCTAGGATCAGCGTTGGCTGACTTAGCTGCTTCTGAAGCGCCACAGGCAATTCTTTTCGGCACCACATACGGTGGCCGTGATGTAGCTGGGCGTCTCTCTGCAAAATTAGATGCGCCTGTGATAACTAACATTGTTGACATCGTTGACAGTGACGGACTTGTTGGAATTGAGCCTGTCTTTGGCGGGACGACAAACGTAAACACAAAATTTACGGGAAGTAAGCCAGGAATTTTCCTTGTCCGCCCGAAATCATTTAACGCCGAACCTACAGGTGGAAGCCCAGCAGAAGTTGGGGCACTAACTGTGCCCGAATTAGGCGCAACAGGGTCAGCTAAAGTCGTTAGCCAATTTGTTGAAGAGTCCGATGGACCGAAATTGGATGAAGCTGGAGTTGTTGTTTCAGGCGGGCGTGGACTTGGCGAAGCAGACAAATACCACATGATTGAAGACCTTGCCAAAAAACTTGGAGGAGCTGCTGGGGCATCACGCGCAATCGTTGATGCTGGCTGGGTTCCTTATAGCTACCAGGTTGGGCAAACCGGAAAAGTCGTTAAACCCGATGTATACATCGCGGCGGGCATTTCAGGAGCTACCCAGCACATGGTCGGCATGAAGGGCTCAAAGACCATTATCGCGATCAATAAGGATCCAGAAGCCCCAATCTTCTCGATCGCTGACTTAGGAATCATCGGAGATGTCCACAAAGTCCTTCCAGCCCTAATTGCTGCACTAGGTGAGTAAAGGAACAAAGAGATAAGCAGGCCCCTATGGCCATCGCTTTAAACATCGCCGCTCTAATTTTAGTAATCGGTATTACCTGGGCTGGAATGATGTGGCTGGCTAATTTCATCCATGTAAACCGAAACAAAACAAACGACCCACAAAAAGAAGAAGAGGAATAGTTCAACAAATGGCGAAGACCTGGTTGGTCGGATAGGGCACTTAAACAGATGTTAGTAAGATGCTTACCCCTTTTGACAAGAACCTGAAAACGAAGAAATCGCCTGACCTGAGCCAAGCGATGAAGTGACCTAATACTAGCACATCTGAATTTTCAATGTAAGGAAAAACAGCGTATTTTGCCGATTTCTCCTAAAAATATGTCTATGAACACAACCTCAACCATGATTCCAGGTAAAAAAACAGAAAAAAAAGCCCCAAATATCTCTTCTAAAGATAAAAGAAGAGTCCAAGTATCTCTAATCAAGATAAAGGGTTAAATAACCGGCCAAGGGTAACGAGTCCCAGAGTCATCTCTTGGAAAATGGCCCGCCTGCATAAGCCCCCTAGCTCTTTGCATCATTGCCGCGACTTCATCACCGGTAAGCAAAGAAGAAAGATTATCGGTCACGGGTCTCTCAACAAAGGACTGCAGATCGTTGAATAAGTCTTCAGGGATCTTCAAACCAGCCCAATCCCAGATAACGGTCCGTAATTTGAAATCAACATGAAACGTTAAACCATTATCAATCGCCCAGACTTTCCCATCATTACTCAAAAGACAATGACCTCCCTTACGGTCCGTGCTATTCGCTACATAATCAAAAAGACATACTTTCTGCAACGCGAGTTGGTTGATTGGGTCTTCAAGAATATGAAAGTAGTGGATATCGAAATCACAAGGAACGAACAATTGCAGGGAACCAACCCCCATCGGACCTTCACACCGAACCGTGGGTGGAACAATATCCCAGCCAAGATCTACTGCTAATTCATAAGCCGCGACCTCTCTCAGATAAAGACCGTTAGGGAAATCCCACAGAGGACGCTCGCCTTTAGCTGGTTTATAAATACCTTGTAAATCAAACTCGTCATCTACAACGTTCACAAGATAGGTGGCATTAGAACTCCAAAGCATCTTCCCAACTATTTCAAAATCACTACGCTCCAAAACCTTTACAGCATCAAGATTTGAGATTGGACCCCGATCCCGGAAAGGTTCCTCATTAGTTCCCATAGTCGTACTAGTTGGAACAGGGGCACCAGCCGTCTGCGTAGTTAATTGGATCTCCGCAGATCTCACATGGTGGACGGCCGGCACGAATAAGGTCATTTGCTCTCGCAATGAAAGCTTTCACTTGGCCCGGTGTTAAATGGATTTGGGCCATCGCAGCATCACTATCTTCGCTTAGCTCTTCAGCTACAACTACAAATTCTGCTTTATCTTTTTCAAAAGCGACCCCAAGAGAAGAAACAATCCAATCAGGGCTAATAGGCTCAATTAATTCAAGAGCAAGAGGGATCTCATCCTGAAGAATTGGTTCTGCTTCGTCAAGAAGTTGATCAAGAAATTCCGCTAAAGCACGGACTTGGATTTTTTCTAACTGAAGGGTCGCTAAATCATCTGGATTTCCAAACTGAAGATAAAAAACCCTTTGCCCGGAAGGGCCGACAGTCCCAGCGGTGAAATGCTGCAGCTCTCCGAAATGAAATGAACGACTCATAATCACATGCTCTTTGGAAGTAGGGAAGCTATATCAGCACCGGTCGAATTTACCGCTAAAACATAAGGAGAAGAAGACCCGTACAGGATCGGTGACACCGAACAAGGCGAAATATTTATCCTTTGGAAAAGATCAAGAGGTGTTCCCAATGCTGTCGCTATAACCGTCTTGATCGTATCGGCATGGGAAACAGCGACTACGATCTCACCTCGATGCTCGTCAGCTATTTCAGTAATTGTTTTGGACATTCGAGACTGGATTTCAAGAAATGATTCACCAGAAGGGAACCGAAACCCTGAAGGATTATTTTGCACCTGTTCCCAATCAGCTAATTTCCTCAAATCAGATAACTTTCTTCCTGTCCACAGTCCAAAGTCCGCTTCTATTAATCCACGGTGACGACGAACCTTAATGCCGACACTATTGGCAATTGGTCTAGCAGTTTCAATTGTTCTCTCCATCGGAGAGCTATAAACGGCCGTGATTCCTTTGATATCACCCAGAAAACCAGCAACTTTCTTCGCTTGTGACTCTCCTGTGGGGCTTAAGTGAAGTCCCTTTGCTCTCCCAGGAAGAATTCTGCCAGTAGTCGGAGTGTGGCCGTGACGAACGAGCACAACAAGTGTTGCTTTCTTAGCTGGTCGTTTCGTTCGCTGTTCTTTACTCACCCTTAATTACGTTATCGCCAGTAGGGGTTAATGAAATCAAGAAAGCATTGATTCTAAGAAACTTTTACAATCAGGCAACGAGTTTGTGTAAGAACCGCTAGCGTCCATGCGATGGATCTTAAAGAGATCAATAACGAGATTGTTGCGTGTCGAGCGTGCCCCCGTTTAGTGAAGTGGAGAGAGAAGGTCGCTAAAGAAAAACGCGCTTCGTATAAAGACGAGACATACTGGGGGAAACCAGTCCCATCGTTCGGAGATCCTAAATCACGTTTGTTAATTGTAGGTTTAGCACCCGCTGCACATGGTGCAAATAGAACCGGAAGAATGTTTACAGGAGACAGAAGCGGCGATTTTCTATTTGCGGCACTTTATCGAGCTGGATACGCGAATCAAGCGGAAGCAATTAGCAGGGGAGACGGACTGATTCTAAAAGATGCATACATTACCGCTCCGGTGCGCTGCGCCCCTCCACAGAATAAACCGACTGCAGAAGAGCAAAAGAAATGCCGTGATTTCCTCCTCCGTGAGATGGAATATCTACCTAACGTGAAAGTTATTCTCGCTCTTGGCGGAATTGGATACTTATCAGTTGCGAAAGAACTTAATGTGAAACCTAGACCCAAGTTTGGACACGGACTCGAAGTTCCCTTACCTGGAGGACGTACCCTTCTCTGTAGTTACCACGTAAGCCAACAGAACACGTTCACAGGACGATTGACTAATAAAATGTTTGATGATGTTCTCAATAGGGCAAAAGAACTGTCAAAAAATTAAGGGCAAAAGTCGGCAAATGATTTCGGTTCATGGTCGTCGGTTCCGTTTTAATCCGATAGCGTCGGAGATCATGAAACGACGTTTTTCTCTTCTCATCCTCGCTTTGTTCCTCTTGACGGCCTGTGGATCGTCAGGGAAGCCAAAAAGCTTTTCTGAACAGCAAGGGCCCTTACCTGAGAAAATATCTGCATTAGCAGATGGCCTTCTCCAAAAGGGAGAGAACCCTGAATTGGTTCCACTAGTCCAAAGAAATTTTTTAGAAGGATGCGTGACTGGAGGGTTCGCAAGAGTGGATTCAATAGACAGCGTCGCTTTAGCGAACACATGCGCCTGTAGCTATTACGGGTTAATTGATTATGTGCGAGACAATACCGCTACAGAACTAGCCGCTTTTGAACTCTTCGAAGATATAGATAAATCACTTAAGCAAGAGGAAGGCTACGCTGGGCTTAGTAGTAACTACACGGAGATTTTTGCCACTTGTCAAAGTTGATTAGAGCCCGCTTGCCTATTGTGCTGTGCCTTCTATGCATTGTCTTGAGTTGCTCTTCAAACAAAAGCGATGGGGGATTCTCAAAAGACCAAGGGCCAATCGCTGCGAATTTAATCGGAGCATTACAAGAAGGCGAGGACCCCAACCTTGTTCCAGAAGTTAAAAGAAACTTCTTGAAAGGCTGCGTAACCGGAGCAACTGATAACATCCCCGACCTTGTTGCCATCCAGGAAACCGGACTTCTCAGCGTTTG
>CATISD010000129.1 GCA_949538625.1 Acidimicrobiales bacterium AG-410-I20 | reverse complement strand
TATCAAGTGAGAATGCCGGGCGAATACCGTCCAGCTGGAAGACCACTTAGGAAAACCCCTATTTACGATCAACTGGATGCTCTTGGGGGGCAATGGCAGGACGTGTGGGGGTGGGAGCGAGTCAAATACTTTGGCGAGCCAGAACATTATTCATGGCGGCGTTCTAACGCTTTCAATCATGTGGCTGACGAAGTGACTGGGGTTCGTGAGCGAGTTGGTATTGCTGACCTGACTGCTTTCGCAAAGTTTGAAGTGACTGGTTCTGATGCAGCTAAATTGTTGGATCGAATTAGCGCTAACCGTCTTCCGTCTAAAGACGGCGGGATACGGCTTTGCCATCTTTTAACCGATCTTGGGGGTATTGAGGGGGAAATGACGATCACTCGCCTTTCAGAAAATCGTTTTTACTTGAACTCTGCGATTGTTGGTGAGTCCCATGACTATGACTGGATGATGACGCATATTCAAGACGGTGAAGATGTAACTGTTTCTGATGTAACGGGAGACTATGGATTGCTTGCTGTTACTGGTCCTAAAGCACGTGAGGTTCTTATGCCTTTGACCGATGCTTCTCTAGAGAATGGGGATTTTAGTTGGCTCACTGGTCAAGAGATTGAAGTGGCCGGCGTTCCATGTATCGCGTTGCGTGTTTCTTATGTTGGTGAACTCGGTTGGGAACTGCATCATCCCATTGATCAAATGCCGGTTCTTTATGAAGCCTTACTCGCTGAAGGGTCTAAGCATGGAATGACTCATTTTGGGTCGTATGCAATGAACGTGATGCGAATTGAGAAAGGTTATAAAGCGTTAGGGAATGAGTTGACGACAGAGATCACTCCTGTTGAAGCTGGTCTTGATCGTTTCGTTGTCCTTGATCGAGAATTTGTCGGCAAAGAAAGTGTTGTAGCTCGAAAAGAACAAACGGGTAGTGATAATTCTGGCCTTGAAATGGTTTTGGTTTACGCCAGCGTTGATGTTACTGATTCTGATTGTCGAGGTAATGAGCCATGTTACGCCATTGATACTCAAGAAGGCGACACCCCAATGGGGGTAACGACAAGTGGAACCTACGGTCACAGCACGGGAATGAGCCTCTGTTTTGCGTATGTTGATCCCGCTTTTAGTTCTCCGGGCAGTCAATTTGCAATAACACTATTTGGTGAACGTCATAACGCTACTGTGTTGGATAGCCCTGCTCATGATCCAAATAATGAGCGATTAAGGGCATAGAAGTAGAAGAAAGGGGGAGCCTGCGGTGCCTGAGAATGATCAGCCCATAAAAGCAGGACGAGCAGGCGGGCGCGCTGCCCGTGTCGCGGCCAGAGCTGCCGGACCTCCAACTGAAGAACGTGCAGTTCGACCAGGATTTAGTGGCGGTGCTTACAAACCCTTATCTGACGATGAGTGCAAGCAAGTCTATGAAGCAGCGCTTTGTTTACTTGAAGAAGTCGGAATGGGAAGCCCGATACCCGAGTTCATAGAAGCTGTTGAAAGTGCCGGAGGATACACGAAAGATGACCGCCTTTATTTCCCCCGCCAGATCGTTGAAGACGCTATAAGCACCGCAGCTAAAAGTTTTACCTGGTACGGGTTAGATAACGAACGCACTATTGAAGTTGGAGGCGACAGAGTTTATTTCGGTACCGCCGGTGCGGCTGTATCGGTTTACGAAGATGAAACGCGCACTCATCGACATTCAAAACTTCAGGATATTTATGATGTCGCACGCCTTGTTGATACCTGTGAGCACATACATTTTCATGTTCGGAGTCTTGTTCCTCGTGACATGATTGAGGCAAGAGACCTCGATGTGAACACGGCTTATGCCTTAACTATGGGTACTACGAAACCGATTGGGACTTCTTTCTTTCAGCCGGAACACGTTTACGAAACAGTGGACATGTTTGATGAAATGCTCGGAGGGACACCAGGCTCTTTCGCCCAACGACCATTCTGTGTTGCAAACAATACGTTTGTGGTCCCACCGTTGCGTTACGCCGAAGATGCTGTTCGCTCTATGGTCGCTCAAGTGAGAACCGGTATGCCTATTAATTTGCTTTCTGCTGGTCAGGCTGGAGCGACTTCACCGGCTGCTTTAGCAGGATCTTTAGCTCAAGCTTTAGCAGAATGTCTGTCCGCTCTTACTTGCGTCAATCTGCTTTCCCCTGGGCATCCATGTGTTATGGGACTATGGCCATTTGTTTCTGATCTTCGCACTGGAGCCATGACTGGCGGCTCGGGAGAGGAAGCGATTTTGAATGCTGCTGCAGCTCAAATGGCTAATTGGTTAGGGCTTCCTTCGGGAGTTGCTGCTGGTATGGCGGATTCTAAAATGCCTGACAATCAAGCCGGACATGAAAAAGGAGTGACCGTCACGCTAGCGGCTCAAGCGGGTGCCAATCTGATATATGAATCTGCGGGGATGCTCGCCAGTCTCTTAGCGTGTTCTTTTGAGGCTTTAGTTATTGATAACGACATGCTTGGAGCGATCAACAGGACACTTCGTGGAATTGAAATCAATGAAGATACTTTGTCGGTAAATACCATCCGTGAAGTAGTGCATGGTCCCTCTCATTTTCTGGGACAGGATCAAACGTTGTCCATGATGCAATCAGAGTATGTTTACCCAGAAGTTGGTGACAGATTGAGCCCCGATGATTGGCATGATGCGGGTGCAACATCTGTTGATGAAAGAGCCAGACAAGTCGTTAAAGAAACCCTAAGTACTCATTTCCCAACTCACATTTCAGCAAACATTGATGCTCGAGTTAGAGAACGATTTGATATTTACTTACCGGTTGAAGAGTTAACGAAATCAAGTCGCTGGTGACTCTCTGATTACAGATCAGAAGGTTTTTCGGGTGGTCGACCGATAGCCACCATGGATGTCCAGAAGGTTCGTGATATTGGATCTAAAAACAGTGGGACAAAGACACTTACTAGGGCTGACGGAATAAGGATTGGTTGCCATCGCAGGTCAGGTAATGAAACCAAGAATGAAACCACCACTGTAATAAGGAGTAAAAATCCGCTCATCATGGTGTTAACTGCAACTGCTCCTATCCAATAACCTTCTGATCTGGTGAACACCAAATTGCAATTAGGGCATGACTCACGCATTTTCCACCAGTGATGAAAGAGTCCTCGGCTTCCACAAGCCGCACATGCCATCAACAAGCCTCGAAAGATAACTCTGGTTTTGCTGACCCCGTCCATACCTGTGGTTTCCAACAAATGAAGACGCAGCGCTTTCGTTTCTTCTTTCATGATCAAGACCGTACCGCCAATACAAGACAAAGCGTTTAAGCGTGAGAATATGGAAACATGACGGAGATCACTCATCCTTATCTGTTTGAGCAACCAGCACCTGTCCCCTACGAACCCAATTCTGGCCCACGGAATGCAATCGTTATCCTCCTTGACAGCCTTAATCGTCGGATGCTGGGTTGCTACGGTGGC
>CATISD010000128.1 GCA_949538625.1 Acidimicrobiales bacterium AG-410-I20 | reverse complement strand
TCTGAATGGAATGCTTTGGGAAAATGGCAGGGAAAAGCTAATCCTCCTCTTACTGATGTAGGAAAGTTACAAGCCTCAATTGCAGCTAAAAGATTGCCAGAATTTACACTCTTAGCTTCCTCTGATCTAGAGCGGGCCAAAGTAACTGCAGAAATCTTTGCGGAATCTCATGGAAGAAGTCCAGAACAAATTGTCGTAGAGCCACTTGTTCAAGAACGCGACGCAGGAGAATTCAGTGGGTTAACTCGAGAAGAAATAGACCAAAAGTACCCTGGCTATCTTGAACAAAATAAGTGGCCAGAAGGTTGGGAACCAGATGACGTTCTAGTAGCCCGTCTCCGTGAAGGATTAAGTCGTATTATCTCTTCAGTAAGAGAGCCAGGAGTGGTGGTTGTAGTTACCCATGGTGGCTGCATCTATGCCCTTGAGGCTTTACTCGGAGAAAAGTACAGAAGGATCTCGAATCTTGGAGCCCGCTGGTTAGAAATAAAGAATGGAACGTTTACCTTGGGGGAACGTACTCGATTACTAGAGCCAGATGAAGAAACATATCCTGACCAAATATGATGGTGTACCTCCGGTGGGATTCGAACCCACGATCTTCGGATTAAAAGTCCGCTGCCTTACCAGGCTTGGCTACGGAGGCAAATATTTACAGTTATCTAGACGTGGATTCTAGCCACACTAGAGCAACTTTAGTCACCAATAAGTACATTCAATTACCTCGTGCAGAAACCTCTTGTGTTTTCGCAAAAATCTGTGGGTCGTTTATTAACGGTTTTAAAGATCCATTTGAAAGAACACATTTGTTTAATGGAAGCTTAGTACCTAGAAAACTAGACTTTGAAGTATCAATCTTAGTCATTAATGAGGATCATGGCATTACTAATTGATAAACCATTATGGCAATTCCGAGGAGAAAAGTGGTCACACCTTGTTAGCGACGAAAGCTATGACGAGTTGCATGATTTTGCCAAGAAACTTGGAATACCAAAACGAGCATTCCAAGGAGATCACTACGATATTCCGGAAAGACTTAGGGATCGAGCTATTGAATTAGGTGCTGTCCCTACTGAGTCTAGGGAGTTGGTGAAGAGGTTACGAAAAGCAGGTTTACGTAAAAAATATAAAAATTAAACCTAGTTCACTTAATAAGTAGCCATGTAGAGAATAAGATTTAAGAAATGGAAAATAATGATCAGGTTCAGCTAATTCTTCAAAGTTTCCCCCTTCATGAGGAAGTGGCTCAGACGACGATTGCTCATCTTGGTTTAAGAAGCGGTTTTTCACTGAAGGAGATAGAGAATCTCAGGTCAGTTATGGAAGCTACTACAAAAATGTTTTTAGCGATCAGAACATGGGAGAAGCCTCTACATGTTAATTTTCAAATTTCGCAGAAAAAGATGCAAGTAACTGTGACGTCTCAGACAACAAAATCCCTGGATAGTATCGGAGACCATCTGGGAGAGTTTGAAACGTTTATGCTTCCAAAAGTTGAGAACTTAGTAGTGAACAGTGAGAAGTCTTGGGTTGTTTTTGAAGTTGAATCAGCTAGCTGAACTAGTTAACTCCAGTTGAACCGAAGCCTCCATCACCTCTTTCAGTCTCAGATAAATCTGAAACCTCGATAAATTCAGCTTGCTCGACTTTTTGTATAACAAGTTGAGCGATGCGTTCACCTCGGTTGACTTCAAACGGAATTGTCGGGTCTGTGTTGACCAAGAGAACCTTCAATTCCCCCCTATATCCGCTATCAATAAGACCTGGCGTGTTCAGACAAGTTACTCCATGTTTATAAGCAAGTCCGCTTCTTGGCTGTATGAAGGCTGCATATCCTTCTGGTAGCGCAATTGCGATTCCAGTTCCGATTAATGCTCTACCGCCACTTGGTTGCAGGACCGTTTGTTCTGCAGCAATTAGGTCACATCCGGCGTCGCCTGGCTTAGCGTATTTTGGCAATGGCAAGGTTGGGTCTAGTCGTTTGATGGGAACATTTAGCACGTTGGAAGCGTAGTCATAATTTCTTTGCTGTGCATAACAAAACAACATTCTTTGCTTTGCACAATTTAGCTCATATTGACATAGGATTAGCGAGATGCTTGCTTGGATAGATCTT
>CATISD010000127.1 GCA_949538625.1 Acidimicrobiales bacterium AG-410-I20 | reverse complement strand
TTGCGGCATTACGTGAAGGCATGCTTCGACTTGCTGGACGAGAAGCTGATGGGGCGATAGTCAATTGGTTATCGCCGGAAGATGTCAGAACAGTTGCTGGCATCGTTAATGAACAAGGTCAGGATAGAGAGGTTGTCGCACGTATCTTTGTTTGCCCAAGCGAAGATCGTGAAGCAGTGATTGCTGGCGGAAGATATACGTTGGCTGCGTACCTAAATGTTCCTGTTTATAAGGCATTTCATCAGTGGTTAGGAAGAAGTGACTTATTGGGAGCACACTGGGAGAGATGGGATGCCGGCGACCGTCAAGGCGCTCTCGGAGAAATACCTGAGTCAGTTATCGACGATTTGATTGTTCATGGGAGTCCAGATCAATGTCGCGGACGAATATCTGAATACATGAAAAACGGGATAACCACCCCAGCTCTTGCAGTTATGCCATTTGGTGGTATTGACCCCTATGAAGCAATTAGGTCTCTGGCTCCAACAAATTAAAAAAATCTTAAACCCGTGACGCATAACGCGTTTCTCTGGTCTAAGGTGTCATTAGAAACAAACTAAACCTCAAAGCAAGGAGTGGACGTGACAGAAACACTGGACTCGATAAAAATCGACGAGTTAAAGGCCGCCATCGATCGGGGTTTAGGATCTACAAAAGAACGTCAACTTATCGCCGCATCAGAAGTAGCAGATCTGCTACTAGATATTCGCCTCTTATTGGCCGAAGATGAAGTGGAACTTGAATCTTCTCCGTTGAATTAATTTTTATCGAAACGAAACTAGTTTCTTAACTATTTTCCCAAGAGTTAGTCCGATGCCAGCGCCAACGATTACATCGCTTGCATGATGCATCCTCACGTGGATACGTGAAACAGCTACTATAAATGCGGCTCCAAACCAGAGTGGCTTTGCCTTAGATCGTTCACTAAGAATGGATGCAGCCATAAATGCAGCTGATGCGTGTCCTGAAGGAAAGCTACTAGTCAGTGGTTGACGAAGATTATGTGGCCTTTCTTCCTCTGCATCTGGTCGCTCTCGAGTAAAAACAGACTTTATGGCTCCGTTCACTAAAGCCGACTCAACTCCAAGCGCCACAGCAAGCCGAACAGCTTCCCGGTAGCCCTTTCGTCGAGTCAAACCTTGAGAGAGTCCTAAAATATGCCATATGAGACTGAAGTTGCCTAGTTCACTTGCGGTGTAAAAGAGTCGGTTGAGGGCAGGATTATTTCGTAGAGGCTCCCAAGCCTGATCAACAGTCTCATCAATTTTTTCTCCCACTGACCCTAGAGGATGGTCGCGAGATGAGTACTCAGTATTTTCTGAGTACTCTTCATTTGGTTCAGGAAAGATCTGATGAACTTCAGCCATACATTTAAGGCTACGGGTACTTACTGTTCAACCCGATCAATGTAGGTTCCTTGTCGCCTAAAAGTCCCTTTTTCCCAACGTTTTGGAGTGAATAAAAGTGCTCTTGGGTAGTCCTCGAACATCCATCGAACAAAATTTCTACGTATCCATTTTGTAGAGGTGGCAATATTGAGCGCATACCGAGCAGAGCGTTTATGAGAAAGAATTTTTTGCAGGAGAAGAGACATGCGATGATCAGCATTGAGTTCAGAAGCTACGGAATTCTCATATCTAGTAGCTATTTCTTTAACGCCACCTTGTTTGGCAATTGATTCTCCAGCGAGAATCCCTGTGAGAAGTGCTTGTCCTATTCCTTCACCAGTTAATGTGTCTGCGGCAGCAGCGGCATCGCCAACAAATAAAACAGGTCCGTGAGAAATGGGCATAGAGGTAATACGAGCAGGAATAGGCCATGCCGTATACCGGCCGTCCGGTTCGAAATTATTTCCAAGTACTTCTTTTATTTTCGGTCTTTGTAGTAGCTCTTTCCATATTTTCCCGGTCTCACTTATCGGTATTTGACCATCACGAAGAACGCCAAAGCCCACATTGGCTCGGTCTTCATCTAACGGGAAACTCCACACGTAGCCGGGAAGCAAATCAGGCTCAAACCAAACATGGAGAGTTTTCGCCCTTGAGTCAACATTCTTGAAGTATTGCCGAAAGGCGTGCCATTCACCCCGGTAGTTGTCAATTGATAAGCCTAAAAGACGTCGAGTGGGTGACCACATTCCATCAGCGGCTATTACTGACTTTGTTTCCACTGGTCCCAGGCCTTCAATCTCTATTTTGGGCTTTTCAGATTGAATAGTTATGGATTCCAGACCGTGGCCTTCAAAAATACAAACTCCATTATCTTGAGCGAGATCTATTAGAGCTTGGTCGTAGTCGGTACGGGGAACTACAGCAGCGTAAAGGCCTGCTTCGTCAGGCAGATTACAAGTAGCAGAACGACCCCCTTCCCAATGAAGAGTCGCTTTGTCAATACTTTTCCATTCGTTTACCGCGATAGGAGAGAGGCCGAGGTGTTCACTAAGGCGCAAAGCGAGGGTTGTAAGTCCGTCCCCACAGCATTTATCTCTGGGAAATTCTGACTTATCAAATATCGCGACTGAATGTCCAGATTTAGCGAGGGTTATAGCAGCGGCAGAGCCAGCAGGCCCTCCACCGATTATCGCAACATCAAAATACATCAGAGCAAAGGCTAATACCTATTGCTATTAATTTGCTTCGGTTGTGGTGGTTGTTGTGGTTGT
>CATISD010000126.1 GCA_949538625.1 Acidimicrobiales bacterium AG-410-I20 | reverse complement strand
GATTTCTGTACTCGAATATGAATTACCATCTTGAACATCACTTATTCCCAGACGTTCCGTACTACTCTTTACCCGCCCTGCATGCTGAGTTGCGGCCATACCTTCCTGAGCCGTCACCTTCATGCTTCAACGCTTACAATGAAATCTTCTCAATTTTGCGAAAGCAAAAGAGCAACCCCCAAGCAGAAATTACGAGCAGAAACTTACCTGTGGTTACGCAAAACGAATCCAGCGATGCAATCTGCCCAATCCAAGTCGACAACTCCAATTCATATGGTTTAGGAAGTTTATGCGATATTGACATCGGGACAATGCGAAAGGTAGAACATGAAGGCAATTTTCACTTACTCTGTAGAACCTCTGAGAGTGAAGTATTTTTAACCTCAGGTGTGTGTACCCACGGTAATGCTTTCCTCAACGACGGACTTCTCAAGGGGACTACAGTGCAATGCCCTAAGCACAATGGCCAGTTTGATGTGCAAACAGGTAAAGCTATTCAGAAGCCAGCAACGGAAAACTTGAGTATTTTCAATTGCGACATCATTGGTGGTCAAATCACTACGGACTTTTCGAAAAGAACCCAATAGAGCGTTAAAGCCGATTCCAGTCTAGGATTAACATGCCATAGCTAGCGGGAGATAATGAACGACGGAACAAAACAAAGCGGTGAGGGACACCCGCCTTCTGAGGTCGTTCGTAACGGCTTAATCGCCTGCACATTAGGATACGCGTTCGTTGCGATAGCTCCTGTCATTGTTGCGTCATCAGAGGTTCATGGAACAGCCATCGCTTTTTGGAGATCATGGATTGACTTCTCTTTAATCGGTTTAGTCTGTATTTTCCGAAAGAAAATGACGAAGGAGATGCTCATTAAATGCGCTCCAGCGGGCATTTGTTTTGGAGCAAGTATTGGCTTATATTTTTGGGCAGCTCAAATGACGAGCATTATAAATGCCAGTCTTATTGTCGTTCTGCAGCCAATTCTCTTCGTTGTGGCAGCTTACTTTATCTTCTCGGAAGCCTTCACGAAAACCGATGCAGCTTTTACAGTTGTAGCTATCACTGGCGCCGTATTCCTTGTCCTGGTCGGAACAAATACTGGAACGAGTGACATCAAAGGCGATTTACTCGTCGTAGTTTCAGTCAGCATTGGAGCGGCATACTTCGTGTTTGGTCGCAAAACTTTACCAACCGTTCCGGTACCTGAGTTTATGACAGCAGTGTTCTTCTGGGGTGGCATGACACTCTCTACGATGATTTCTATTGGGACCGTTAACCCACTTACGAGCATTGGTTCTGAATGGCTCCGTATCTTCTCTGTCGCTGTGGTCACTTTGGTAGGTCACATATTGTTAAATTACTCACAGGGCAAAGCACCGTTCCATATGATGGGTGTCTTGAACTTACTGATGCCAGTCTTATCCACATTCTTAGCTTTTTGGTTCCTTGACCAAGGAGTTACGGCACTTCAATTTACCGGTATGGCAGTTGTTATTTTAGCTCTAGCTTTACACTCCTTTCTTCGCTC
>CATISD010000125.1 GCA_949538625.1 Acidimicrobiales bacterium AG-410-I20 | reverse complement strand
CCGAAGTCGCTAAATACCATAGGGAACTGTCCAGTAACAGTAATAATTTGTCCAATTCTTTGGGCAATAAGTTCAACTGAAATTTCTTGTGTTACCCCTTTAATTGTTAATTGGCCAAGCGCTGAAATAGATTGCTCAGTACCTTCTGATTCTGGATTTTCAAGTTCTAATGACCCGATCAAAGAAAATACGGCATTGGGATGATTTTCGACATCTAAAGCGTCGTAAACTTTGTCATCTCGCCAACTCCGGTCTGTTGTGATTTGAGAAAGATCTGCCGTAATCTCAGCGCTTAGAAGGGCGGCATCTGAGAATACTAAGTTTCCACTTACAACAGGAGTCCTGCCTACCGCAGTAGTTTCGCCTATGCCTTGAGCTAGTTCTTCCTCGATGCGGAATCCAACATATGAACTTGAGAAGTCGTCAAAAGAACCAATTGTTGTGTCTACAGTCCAAGATCCTTCAATACTTATTGCTTCTTCAGTTGTAGTTGGAACCTGAGTTGTAGTTGTTGAATTTTCGCTTGTAGTTGTTGGAATAGTAGTTGTGCTCTGAGCTGCCTCAGCTACTGCAGCTGCAGATTGAGCATCAGGAGGTGGAGGGGCGTCGTCCCTGAATAGAAAGAACCAAATCGCGACTATTGCGACGATGACGATAAGTACAGCACTGACAATGATCTTTTTTCTCATATTTAAAGACTAAACCTAAATTCATTCAATATCCCGGTAGTTCGAGATTTGCTCTAAACTGTAACCATGCCTAAGAAAAGTCTTTTAGTAATTTGTGTGCTTATCCTCTGCTCCTTTGCTGCTGCTTGTAGCACGTCCACGAGTGGAGATTCTGAGAATCTTGCACCCCCAACAACCCAAGCACCCCCAACAACCCAAGCACCCGCAACAACCCAAGCACCGACCACCACAATAAATCCTGACACTGTTGAAAATGCTCAGCAGCTTGAGGAATACATTTCTCAAGCTGCTGCATTCAGCCAAGTTGAAGCTGCGTATCTAATCCCTTCTGATTTGAATCCAAAAGCTGGCGGAGCACCTGGTTACACACGTTATGTATTTCGTGAAACGTCTGCTGGGGTTGTCCCCACTCTGGTAGAAGGACCAATTGGGACCCAGACTCGTTGTGATGATCCAGCGCTTCCTTGTTCTTACCTTGATTTAGTTGAATTAAGGGATAGCGGGGGTGATATCCCAACAGAACTAAATATGTCTAGGGACGACCTAGCGACTCTTGTGGGCCAGTTGGATACTTTGTCTGCTTTTGCGTTACTCCATACAGATGTAAATGCCGCTTGTAGTAATGGCTTTGTTTCCGATCAAATTCAAACTCCAAATATGGGTTCGCACTTTTATAATCCGCAACACGTTAGTGACGGAATATTTGATCCCGCTAAACCTGAAATTCTTATCTACGCCCCTGCCGATGACTCTCTTCATCAAGGAGCACTAGGGCGCTGTCGAAATGGAGTATGGGATGGACCACCACTGAAACTTACGGGTACAGCTTTCATTCTTCCTCCTTCTGCGGTTGGTGTAGAACATCCAGAAGCATTTGCTTCTGACCTAGATAACTGGCACTCTCACTTCAATATCTGTCGCGGAAAAGACACAGGGACTGACACGTTTGTAACAAAACAAGAATGTATAAATTCTGGTGGGCAATGGAACGATGCCATAGGTTGGATGCTTCATGCATGGGTTGTGCCTAATCATGACAGCCAACTTGGAGTTTTTTCTATGTGGAATCCCTCTATCGCCCCAATGGGCAATAAAGACACCATTGCGTCAGACAGACTGATTCAAGGTTCCGACTTTCCTGATGGAGCCCAACAGTCTTTAATCACAAATTTTGCTTTTGATCCACTTATTGAAGTGGAAGTTGGACAAAGTGTCTTCTTTAATAACAGTGACTCTGTCCCACATACAGTTAGTGCAGGCACTCCTGATGCTCCAGATCTAAGATCTTTTGATTCCGGCTTACTTAATCCAGGAGATAACTATCAACTTGATACTAGTGAGCCAGGATCGTTTACTTTCTTCTGCTTTCTTCATCCTGATATGACTGCAACTGTGGTAGTGGGCTAGCCAAGATTCCTTAAATTATGTCAGTAAAAAGATTTTTTCTTACTCAAATCCTTTTTCTGTTAATTCTTAGTTCTTGCGGTAATAGTGAAGAATCCACATCTACTCCAACCAGCCATGCAACCGAGATAAGTACAACCACAACGACCACCACAACGACAACGACAACCACAACGACAACCACAACCACAACCACAACCACAACCACGCTCGCCCCTGAACCGCCTGCTATCTCAGATTTACTTAGTTCTTCATATCCGCTGAATATCGCACACGCAGGCGGAGATCAGGACTATCCACACTCAACTATGTATGCCTTCAAACAAGCTGTAGCTAAGGGTGCAGACATGTTAGAGATGGACCTCCGCGTTACCGCCGATGGGGTTTTAGTCGTGCATCATGACGAGACCGTTGATGGAACTACTGGAACTTCAGGAATTGTCTCTGAAATGACTGTTGGTGAGTTGCAGGCCTTGGATAATGCATGGTGGTGGTCTCCTACTTGCTGGCCTTGTCGTGATCTCAGCGAAGAAGACTATCCGCTTCGCGGCGTACGCACTGGTAACGCTCCTCCACCTGATGGATTCACTTCGGAAGATTTCCGTATCGAAACTTTTTTTGACATTGCTTCAGCGTTTCCGGAAATGCCTCTAGATGTTGAGATAAAAGACGAAGGAGCTCTTGCTTCAGAAGCCATCACTGCCCTGATTTCTGATATCGATGCTCTTGGTCGACACGATTCTGTAATTGTGGCTTCTTTCTCATCAGATGTCATTACTGAATTCAAACAAGCTGCGCCAAATATTGCCACTAGCCCAGGAACCGATGAAATGGTCGCTTGGGTTCTTAACGGAGAGCCTCTCGGAGATCATGCAGCAGTTCAAGTTCCTCCGTTTTATGGGGACGTTGAAGTTCTAGTTCCTAGTTTTTTTGAAGCCGCCGAAACCGCAGGTGTTGATGTGTGGGTTTGGATGAGCGATACTTCGCAAGAGAATTATGATTATTATCTTGAGCTTGTATCTATGGGTGCAGATGGGATAATTAACGGACGTCCAGAAGCTATGGAACAAGTTTCTTTAGGTAAGAATTAGTAGCCTAAATTCCCTGATCTGATCTCATTAACTGCAGAATCATCTCCTGAAATTTCTACCAAAGCTTTGTCACGTCGCCCAGTCATGAACAGTGCTATCTCTATAGGCTCTCCGGTCAAAGTCACCGGTCTCCCTGGTTCGTTTATATGAAATGTGTCGCCTGAAGGCCTACGTAAAGTTAAATCAATATCTTGAAGTTTTCGTGCCATTAGATGTACTGATCTCTTTTGAATTTTCCAAATTACTTCTTGAAGCCCTTCAATATCTTTTCGCTCTTCCCATTCAGCAGCAGCTCGCCGAACGTCTTCATGATGAACGGTGTACTCGAGAACATTTATTTGCCCATCGACTCTTCTAAGAAGTAATGGTGGGCCTTTTCTTAGTTTTCTAATCAAACTTTCGAAAGGCTTAGTTGCTAACCGTCTCGTTGTTCGCTCCGTGTGTCGAGCGAATACGCCTCCTAGCACTATCCCGAGCGCTGCTATTGGTTTACGTTCTCTAAGAACTAGATGGGCGGCTAGATGCGCAGCTGTCCATCCTTCACATAGTGTCGATGCTTCAGGACCTACTATTTCTAATAGATCGCATAGACGTTGTCGTTCTGCTTGTGCCCACTCTTGCGCATTCATTTGTTCACCCTGTTGGTGTGTCTATTAAAGTTTCGCGTAATTCTCGTTTGAGAAACTTTCCATTTGCATTGCGGGGCAATGGTTCTTCGCTGAACCAAACATGTTCTGGAGCTTTAAAAGATGCAATTAAAGTGCGTACATGATTTTGAAGTTCTTCTGCCGTGAGTTGAGCTCCTGGTAATCGTACGATTGCTACGCCGACTGCCTCACCTAGCCTCTCATCAGGTACAGCAAATACTGCTGCTTCTGCTACAGAAGGGTGTTCATAAATTGCTGCTTCCACTTCTGCTGAATAAACGTTCTCTCCTCCCCGTAACACCATGTCTTTGGCTCGATCTACGAGAAAAAGAAAACCATCGTCATCGAGATATCCGATATCACCAGTGTGGAACCAGCCATCAGTAAGAATTTCTTCGTTAGCTTCAGGGCGATTCAAGTATCCGCGAAATACGTTGCCTCCTCTTACCCATAACTCCCCTAACTGTCCTGCTTCCTGATCTTCTCCATCCTCACTCACAATTCGAGATTCGAGGATAGGAACAACAGGGCCAGTGGATTCAGGTTTTGCAGTAAAAAAGTGGGCTGAATTCATAGCAATAACACCATTAACTTCAGTGAGTCCATATCCAGTTGAAGGGCGGCCATCAATCTTTTTCTCAATCTTGTGAACTAAGTCAGGCTGCACTGCTGCTCCACCCCCACCTAAATGGCTCAGACTTGAAGTATCGCGTGTCTCAAAGTCAGGATGATTAATTAGCTCTCTCGCCATAGTGGGGACACCAGTGAATGTTGAAGGTCGTTCTTTTTCTATAAGTTCAAGAGCTACCCCAGCATCCCATCGATACATGAGAATCAATCGGCCGCCTTGAGCAGTAACTGGGTGCAAGCAACAATTACAGCCCGTGACATGAAATAAGGGAACAGCAAGCACTGAACCGGGGTTAGATTCACCTGCTTGTTTGTCTGCACCAGCAGGGATTTCTCCAGCTTCTACTGCTTTCATTCCTGCAGTAACAGTCATGGCATTCCAAAATCCAAGATTCAACAGATTCGATACTGCTCCTCGATGAGTAAGTGCAGCACCCTTTGGGCGGCCAGTGGTCCCAGAGGTATAGAAAATACATATGTCATCTTCGGGACTTATTTCTATATCGGGTGCAGGTGGAAGCTCTGAAGCTTTTTCTATAGCATCTTCCCAATGAATTGAGTCTTCAGGGAGTTCTCCTTCTATACGAACACCAACCACATGAAGAGAACTATTTTTTCTTAACCCTTCTAATTCGGATTCCACTCGCTTAAGTCGTTCTTCATCAACAATTAAAGCTTTTGGTGAGCTATCCGATAAGCCAAACTCCATCTCGGCTCCTGTCCACCAAGCATTCATACCCACCACGGCAGCTCCAATTTTTAATGTCGCCCAATAAGCAAGAGCCCATTCTGGATAGTTGCGCATTGACAAAGCCACCCGGTCTCCATGACCAACGCCAACTGACGTCAAATAAGAAGCCAAAGCATCTACTTGAGCATGTGCTTGCCCATAGGTCATCCGTTCTTCGCCATAAATAAGGTACTCATTCTCGGCAAAGGCGATAGATGCTGCCCATACCAATGCCATGTTTGGCGGAGCCTGATCATAAATCCGTGTAGGGACTCCCCTTACTTCTTGAACCGACCAGGCAAATGGGCCTTCAGGTCCAGTTAACTCATCCCAAGCTGCTTGATAATGCTCGTCAACTGGTGATT
>CATISD010000124.1 GCA_949538625.1 Acidimicrobiales bacterium AG-410-I20 | reverse complement strand
TATCAAGAAGAACTCTTGGAAATATAAGGTCTGCTACAAAGTTGATTGCACCTCCGTCTACGTCAAACGCTTCAAAGTGGATGCAATCGGGACGGGGATATCGATCTGGATTATTTTCAACCGTCGCGGCGGTATCAAAAACAAATACATGATTTTCAGTTTTGGCTATTTCTTTAATGAACGTGTTGTATATCTCTAAGTTTTCTCGATAAGGGCGTTTTTCTCCGAGGATTAGACAGTCAGGGCGATCTTCTGCTTGCGGGGCAGTAAAGAATATTAAAGGAGCTCCTGCTGTTTTTGTTTGCTGAATAAGTTGTGTGTATGACTCTGATATCAATTCAAGGGTGTCAGGGAAAATATATTTCTCTTCCGTTTCGATGTTTTCGTGTTCAAAAAATATTGCAGCGTGATCAAATACGAGAACTAGGTCGTACTCGGAGGTGATTAACCGTCTACATGGTTGTTCAAACGGGCCAAAGGCAGATTCCTGATCCCAAAGAGTAATTGTGAAAAATTCATAGTTCTCTTCGGTGAAAACTGGGCTGCATAAAGCAAACCCGTAGGTCCCTATTTCTCCGCCAACTACATCCGCCCACCCGTCAAGTGCTGGTCCGAGATTTTGAGCGATGGAATCACCCATAATGGCTACTTTTGGGTTAGCGCTTAGATAAACATTTTCTTGTGTTTCGGGATCACTCTCTGATGTATCTGGAGCTAATGATGAGCTTGTTGTTGAATCTTCTTCCTGTGTTGTTGAAACAGGCGGAGCCTCTTCTAGTAGCAAAGTTGTTGTCGTTGTAGTAGTGGTTGTTGTTTCGACGAAAGCTGCAGCAACAGCGTCACTAATTTCTTGCTGAGACGCAGGGCGCGGAGCCACAGTAATAACGACAACTAGGGCGAGAGCACTTGTTAGAGAAACTAATCCAAGGGTAGGTAAGGGTCGTTTAATTCTTTTTCCTGTGCGGATAGGCCATTCCAGTATGTGGTGAGATATTTCTGCTGTGAGAAGTGTCAGTCCAATCGCTACAAGTAGTGAGGTATCGAGTAATTCTAAAAAGGGCCAGTGAAACAGATAAATGGCATAGCTTCTTTGCCCTAGCCAAGCCAATGGTTTACTGCCTACAAATAGGTTGGCCTTTGTTTCTCGCAGAGCGTAGCCCGTAATAACCATTCCGGCTGTCCCAATAAGTAAGAGCGCTCCTTGTGTTACAAATGGATCTGATTCTTTAAGAACAAAGACGCCCCAAATTAAGCCCGCGGCTGCTACTGCAGCAAGAAACCCAGAGATTTGTATTTGCGGATTTTTTTTAACTACATAAGCGAGCACCGCTCCGGCAAAAACTTCAGCGAAACGAAACGGTGTTGCGAAGTAGGCGTCCGCATTCCCCCACCAAATAAACAAGCCAATCGCTATAACTATCGCTCCTGCCATTAAGGCTTTACGAAGACCTAAGAGAACAATTAGTAGTGGCCAGAATAGATATACCTGTTCTTCAATAGAAAGACTCCAGAGATGGGCGAACGGCCGTGGGTCTGAGTTGAAGATTTCCCAATACCCTCCAGTTTCTGATATCGCCCACCAATTATGAACATAAAAAATTGCTGCAATACCTTCTTCGGAAACACCGCGAAGAAGGTCTAAATCAATCACTGCAACCGTGACGACCGTAACTACGATGGTTGCTATAACTGCTGGAAGTAAACGACGTGCCCTTCTCCCCCAGAAAATAGCCATCGAAGAGCGAGTCATTTCATGATCCCGGACCACAATTTGGGTAATCAAAAATCCAGAGAGAGTAAAGAATACTGAAACCCCAATCCATCCCCCAGGCAGAGCGGATGGCCACGCATGGTAAATAACAACAGCTAAAACGGCTAATCCGCGCACCCCGTCCAAAGCGAAGATACGAGAAACAGGGTTCATAAAAATATGATTACACATAGAGAACCAAATGATTCAAACTAAGGTAATAAAAGTATTAAGTTGTGAAATTTAAAAAAGCGATTGAGGGGAGGCCAAAATTGAAAATCGGTGTTCTTATTGTCGCCTATAACGCTGAATCTACGATTTCAGAAGTTTTAAAAAGAATACCTACACAACCATCATTCCAAGTCAACGAAGTTCTCATTCAAGATGATTATTCCACTGATCAGACCTACGACATCGCTTCAAATCATCTTGGCGACGAATACGATTTTGATCTGACCGTTATCCGTAATGAAAAAAATCTTGGCTACGGCGGAAATCAAAAAGCAGGATATCTTTACGCAATTGAACATGATTGGGATGTTGTTGTCTTACTCCACGGAGATGGACAATACGCTCCCGAAGCTATGCCAGATCTTGTTCAACCAATCCTAGATGGTACCGCCGATGCTGTTTTTGGTTCACGCATGATTGAACAAGGTCAGGCTCGAGCAGGAGGAATGCCATTATATAAATTTGTCGGTAATCGAATTCTTACAACTATCCAAAATGCTTTAGCTGGCTTAGAACTTTCTGAATGGCATTCTGGTTACCGAGCGTACCGAGTCACTTCACTTTCAGAGTTGCCTTTCCTTTCTAATTCTGATGTGTTTGATTTTGATACAGAGATCATTCTTCAGTTAGTTGGAGCAAAAAAACAAATTACCGAAGTCCCAATACCAACTTATTACGGTGATGAAATTTGCAGGGTCAATGGAATTCGTTATGCCTTCGATGTCGTTATTGATTCTCTTAGGTATCGGTTCGGTCAAACAGGTTTTGGTCGAGGAAAACTCGGACACAAATCTGAACCTTATGCATTTAAACCTTCAAGGTATAGCTCACATGGACGGGTTTTACGTTTACTTGAAGAGAAAAAAGACTTAAAAATCTTAGATGTGGGATGCGGCCCTGGATGGATGGCAAAGGAACTCTCTGAGGCAAGTCATACCATTATTGGGATTGATGCAGAATCAGCCGAAAATGTTGAAACAAGAATGGAACGATTTATTCAGGCTAATTTGCAAAACGGAATTCCTGAAGAAGCAGGCAAAGATTTTGATGTTGTAGTTGCTGCTGACATTATTGAACATCTTCCTGACCCGGAAACACTCATTTTTGAGATGGGACAACGGTGCAGACCTGGTGGTTCGGTCATAATTAGTGTTCCAAATATCGGTCACTGGTATCCGCGCTTTCGGATAGCCGCCGGACAATTTGGTTATGACCAGCGCGGAATTCTTGATCGTACCCATTTACGATTTTTTAGCCGTAGAACATTCCGTCGTATGGCCAAAGACGCTGGATTAGTGCCAACCAAAAGGGCACACACTGGGCTCCCTCTTGACGCTCTTGGGCTAGGTAATTCACGACTTGCCGCTGCAACTATAGGTGTATTAGATCGGATTCTGGTAAAAATTTGGCCAACACTATTTGCCTACCAATTTGTTTATGAATTTTCCCCTGAACTTCAAGGAGAAGTTGAGCAAGGATTAACTGACTCTTCTTCAGAAACTAATGTGGCGAATCTCTGATAATGTCGCTCGAGTTGAGCAACGTCTAGCTCAAGCAGTCACTGCTTTTAGTGCAGTAATATTCACCTTTCTTCTTTGTGAAGGAAAGCCTTGGTTACTTTTCGCAAAAGGCGGGTTCACCACAGATTTTTACGATGTTCAGGCTAGGTCATTCTTGAAAGGCAAGCTTGATGTGCCCCCTGAAATAGCTGAAATTGAAGGATTTGTTGTTGAGGGAGCAACCTACCTTTATTACGGACCGACACTAGCTATTCTTCGGTTCCCCTCAGCTCTTTTTGGTTCGTGGGCTGACGGTCGGCTTACACGTTTTTCAATGGTTATCGGATTTGTGCTTTTATGCACTATCACGTTTCACTTAACTCAACGTATTACTCGCCTTATTGGAATGACCCTTGATTCTCGTTGGAAGTCAGCAGTAATAGTTGCGGCTGTAGCAATTTCCCCCGCTCTTTATCTTGCAGGTTGGCCATCTGTTTACCACGAAACTGAGTTATGGTCACTCGTCTTTATACTCGCCACCTTTACTTTTCTTTGTGATGTGCTTGATGATCCAAATAAAAAAGTTGTCCTTCTTGCTACAGGAGCAGCAGTAGCTTCTATTTTGACCAGAGTTTCGGTGGGTTTAGGGGCAGTATCTGCTGTAATTATTGTCGGTTTATTTATTTGGAAGAAGAAGCGGCCCCTCAGTCTTGTGATGATTGGCGGAGCTCTTAGTGGAGTGGCTATTCATTGCGCTTTGAACTTTGCAAAAATGGGATCTCTATTTGATCTTCCTGGAGATCGACAAGTTCTAACTCTCACTAACCCGGAACGAGCTATTTGGTTCGCGGGAAATAACAATAGTTTTTTTGGAGTTCCTTTTATCCCTACGACGAGTTTTCATTATCTTCGTCCAGACACCATTGAGTTTGAGCGTCTTTTCCCCTTTATTAAGTTTGGGCCGCGAGCCGATGTTTTTAGTTCCTATCCTTTAGAAAGTAATACTCCGTCTTCTTCTTTAACTGCTTCAGCAACCTTGTTAATTGTCCTAGCTGTTATCGGGTTAGTCGTTGCTTTCCGTAAAAAACTCTTTGTACTACTACCCCTACTGATTGGTTCAGTAGTTGCTGCCGGCCCGACATTAGCTATTGGTTTTATTGCGAATCGTTACTTGATTGATCTCCTACCTGGTTTAATTGTTCTGGCTATAGTCGCAGTTTCTTCGGTCTCTATTCGAAAACCCTTTATTTTTTCTGGAGTATTTTTGCTCATTGGATGGGGGTTGTGGGTTAATTCTTCGCTCGCGATTTGGACTATAGGAGCGGAGAAACCCGGGTTTACCGATTTTCGGTACACCCTTGATGAAAAAGTCTTTGGTGGCGCCGCCCCTAATGTGATTTCAATTAAAGAAGGTGAATTGACTCCTGATGACGGGGTTCTTGGGGTTCTTGGTGATTGTGATGGTTTATATATTGTGTCTTCTGATCTTTGGGTGCGCTTGGAGTTAAAAGATCAGAAACACCTCATTGAAGGAGTAATTACTCCATCAGGTGAGACTCTCCTGATGAGTAACGATTCTGAAAGAATTTCACTTATTAGTAACCGTGATGAAAGTACTGTTACTGCCGTTTATCAAAACAACGATGGGTTTGAGTTAGCTAGTGGTCCAATTGATTGGCACGGGGGAGAACTTGAAGTAAAGGTTATATCTGACCCTTGGTCTGAAGAACTTTTGCGTGGATTATCTGTGTCGATAAATGGTGAGCAGGTTTTGCATGATCTGTTCTACACTCCTTCGCTTGACAGTATGACCGTTAATGAAACTTTCTCGCTTATACCGGCACAAGATCAAGGAGTGCCTATTTGCGCTTCATTGTCGAAACGGGGTTTCAGTTAAAAGTCTGACTTTGGTTTAGTGTTGTTCAGTAATTTGTTGAAACGTAGAGGCTTCGCGTTCTGAATATGGGGTCCCATCTGAATGAAGTAGTTCATGGAACCATGGTTCGTCTTCGTCAACTTCTTCCCACCAAGATCGCCAAGGGAAGCGTGTTTGTGTTTTGCCGTCAACGAGACCCCAGTTAATTGCTCCTACTTTTTGATCAGAAAAAATTTGTAAATTTTCTACTGTTGATCCTTCTGATCTCGCTAACCATTCGGTGCAGATGAGTGGACGTTGATACTGCTGTAAACCGTTAATGATCGTGGTTAAGTCATTTCCTGGTCCGTAATGATGGAAAGAAATAATGTCGCTTTCTGCTAACGCAAAGGAACTGAACTCATTTTCGACTGGGGTTAGATTGCTGTCATATTCCCATATCCCTGCGGTTAAAGGTTGCGATGGCCCGGTGGAGCGAGCCCAGTCAAATACTTTGGCTAACAAACCGGTAGCGGCGGTGATTTTTTGATCGCGTGTTCCTGCCTCAATTGTTGTTCGGTCCATTTGATCGGGTTCGTTGAAGAGATCCCAAGCTACGATCCTTGTGTCGTTTCCAAATTTTTCAAACAAAGTAATTACATAGGGTTGGAGTGTGTCCCACTGTTCTGAGTTATGCAGGATGGTTGAGCCAGGGCTTTGCACCCAGATGGAGTTGTGTCGTTTAGGCACTGGAGCTGGTTGAGTGCCAAGTTCGGGGTGTGTATTCCAAACACCATCGAAAAGCACGGGGATCATTTTTATGTCATGTTTTTGCGCTATGTCTAATACTTCATTTATCCGATTGAAAAAACCGATGTCGTCATCAGCGAATAAAAGGTCGTGTAAATAAACCCGTATTGTGTTCATTCCAAGACCAGCAGCCCAACCAAGTTCACGGTCAATAGTGTTTGGGTCAAAAGTTTCTGATTGCCACATTTCTAATTGATTGCCGGCTGTTGAGGGAGTGAAATTGCACCCGACAAGCCAGCCAACTTCTTCAGCCCATGCTGCTGACTGATCAAGAGACCATCGTTGAGTACCCATGACAATATTATTACCGCACAAGGTTCCAGAGCATGAGAACTCCAATCAGAGTTCCACCAATAATGCTCATTAGAAAAACCTTTGGGTATTCTTCTCTTGTTTTCCAAGCAAATTCTTTACGAATCCAAACTTGCTGCTTGACTAAGCAATAAGCCACGTAACTAAATACAACAATAGCGACAAAAATTCGCACAACGCTCATAACTCAAAGTTAACCCTTTTCTTGATCGAAGGCGACGTAGCGTCGCCATAGCGCCTAGTGCCATACTGGGCGTATGTTGCTCAATCCGCACTACGGCGCTCCGGCGATGAGGGTGATGACCGAGACCCCCGACATTCGTCGCGCCTTCCTCGGCCAGCAGCGTCGGATGATGTCCACTGCGGCGGCACTGACTGACCAACAGTTGTTGGCACCAAGCCGATGCGAGGGATGGTCTACAGCAGACGTCCTGGAGCACCTCGGGGGTGTCGCTCAGTTCTGGATGATGTCGATGGCC
>CATISD010000123.1 GCA_949538625.1 Acidimicrobiales bacterium AG-410-I20 | reverse complement strand
TCTTTACCAGGAGTGGATGATCAAGCTCGCGCTTTAGAACTTGTTGGGACTACAGCTGAACTCAGATTCCGCCCTGTTTGTGACACTTTGCCGCCTCTAATTGAAGAAGCAGAACCCATCTCATCTAGTGGAGAATCAAATCTAGTACCAGCTTCATGCCTCTCTGTTTCAAATGGTGATGTGATCCCCGCTACTGGAGTAGATGGATTAACTCCACCTGAAGAAGATAAAGCAGAAAATTTTGTGATCCTTACCGATGAGGGAACTACAGATGTATTTTCAGAACGGCGTTTGGTATTAGGCCCCTCGATACTTACAGGTGATGGCTTAAGCGGAGCTGATGCAGATTTTGTTGATTTTGAATGGGGAATATCAGTAACCATGAAAGATGGTGATCAAGGCATAGACGCGTTCAATGCAATCGCTTCTGAGTGTTTCAGTAGTTCTATTTTTTGTCCAGCTCAACCAGGAAGCATAAGAGGTCAGATAGCTTTAGTACTTGATAGTCAAGTAATAACTGCTCCTGTAATTAACGCACCAGCATTTGAAAAAGATTCAATTTTGATTTCAGGCGCTTACGAGAAACAACAGGCTGAAGACGTGGCCCTAGCCCTGCGATATGGCGCTCTGCCTGTTGAACTCGTAGCAGAAAACACTCAACTAGTTTCAGCTACCATCGGAGAAGATTCTTTAGAAGCTGGACTGACTGCAGGAATAATTGGGTTGGCGATAGTGGCTCTTTTCATTCTTTTTTACTATCGCCTTCTAGGACTTATTGCCTTAACAAGTTTGGCGATTTCAGGCTCCTTGCTATGGGCAATCATTTCTCATTTAGGCACCCAATCAGGTCTTGCACTTACTTTGGCAGGGATAACAGGAATAATCGTAGCTATAGGTGTTTCTGTGGATTCTAATGTGGTTTATTTCGAACACTTAAAAGAAGACATTCGTGACGGACGCACAGCCCGTTCTGCAGTAGACCGTGCATTCAAACCCGCATTCTCAACAATAGTCAAAGCAAACACTGCATCTCTCATAGGCGCAGGTCTTCTATGGTGGTTAACTGTTGGAGCGGTACGTGGATTCGCCCTCTATCTCGGCCTTGCAACAATCCTCGATTTAGTTGCCACTTATTTCTTTATGGGGCCCGCTATTAAAATGTTTTCCAAAACGAAAACATTTGTAAATAAGCCAGAACGCTTTGGCCTCCCATCTGTAGGAGCACTACAAGGAGGCGAACAATGATCAGAACACTTCGCCTTCTGTACTCAGGAGAAGCCCCAGTTGATTATCCAAAATGGTGGAAGCGAACAATTTTGATATCTGCTCTCTTGGTAGTAGCGAGCATTTCTTCTTTCTTCGTAAGAGGATTGAACCTTGGAATTGATTTCGAAGGAGGAACTTCTTACGAAGTTAGGGCACCCGGAATATCTGTAGCAGAAGCTCGTGAGGTTCTTTCATCTATCGGGCTCGAAGAAGCACGCATCCAACTCGTAGACGAAGAAGTTCTAAGGATCAGATCAGACATTTCGGATCCAAATAAAACTTCAGAAATTCGAGACTACTTAAATACTGAATTGGGGCAAGTTGAAACATTTGAACAAGTTGGGCCAACTTGGGGAAGTGAAGTTACAAATAAGGCGGTTCGAGCACTAATTATCTTCTTTGCGACAGTAGCGGTGTATATAACAGTGCGTCTTGAATGGAAAATGGCTGTTGGGGCGCTAGCGGCAGTAAGCCACGACATTCTGATCAGCATTGGGATCTATTCAATGTTTCAGCTTGAAATAACACCCGCAACCATCATTGCCTTTTTAACAATCATGGGGTATTCGCTCTATGACACGATCGTTGTTTATGACAAAGTGCGGGAAATCGTTGGACGACTCGGAGCGACAGATCGCTATAAATATGTTGAACTAATGAACTTGGCTTTGAACAGAGTTACTATGCGTTCAATAAATACAAGTATCACTTCAGCCATACCTGTACTCTCCCTCCTTCTAATCGGTTCGCTTTTACTTGGCGCTACAACACTTCAAGAGTTCTCAGTTGCGTTATTAGTCGGAATAGTTATCGGCTCTTACTCTTCACTTTTTATTGCTTCATATCTAGTTTCTTTTCTTAAGACAAAAGAACCTCGGTGGAAAGAGATAGATGAAAAAATATCAAAGAAAGAAAACGAAAATAGCTCAACTCGAAATGTTGATTTGAAAGACGCAGTTCAAATTGACTCAAAGCCTGTTGAGCGAGCCAGTGGCCCAGCTAAGAGAAAACCAACTCAAGTACATCGCACGGCAGGGGGGGTTCCTCCTCGGCCAAGAAAAAAACGTCGAAAGTAAAGATTTTATATTGCATTAATGGCCGATACCGTGGTCCTATGGATGCCCGATTTGAAGAATGCAAAAAATGGTAGCTGTGAACCGCGTTCTTCCTTGGCGACGACGTCCGCAAAATGAAGTTTCTGAAACTTCGACTCTTCTGACTGTCTTTCAAGAAAATCATCCAAATCAGGATCCGTTACTTATAGAAAAGGCATACCAACTAGCACTTAAGGCGCATGAGGGTCAAACAAGGAAATCAGGAGAACCCTACATACATCATCCATTGGCAGTAGCCACCATTGTTGCAAAACAAGGGCTAGATGATATTACGATCGCAGCCGCTTTGCTCCATGACGCAGTCGAAGATACAAAAATTGAAATCTCTCATCTAGAGGAAGAGTTCGGTCCAGAAGTTGCACTGATAGTGGATGGAGTCACAAAATTAGATCGCCTTAATTTCGATTCAAAAGAAGAGCAGCAATCAGCAAGTATGCGCAAAATGTTAGTTGCGCTAGCTAAGGACCTTCGAGTACTTATTATCAAATTGGCTGATCGTCTGCATAACATGCGAACGTTGGCTGCTTTACCCGAGTTCAAACAGGAGCGGACAGCACGCGAGACTTTGGATATATACGCACCACTTGCGCACCGCCTAGGTATGGAAGAAGTAAAAGTTCAGTTAGAGGATTTATCATTAGCAACTCTCTATCCAAAGCGATATAGCGAAATAGATCAGATGGTTTCTGCCCAAGCGCCAGAGCGAGATCTCTATTTAACTCAAATGGTTGGAGAAGTAGAAAGCAGATTTAAAGAGCTAGGCATCGAAGCAGAAGTAGGCGGCCGCCCCAAACATTTATGGAGTATCTATGAAAAAATGATTGTTAAAGGTCGTTCATTTGAAGAGATACATGATTTAGTGGGCATAAGGGTCTTAGTGCAGAACGTAAGAGATTGTTATGCCGCCCTTGGGTCAATCCATGCAGTTTGGAAACCAGTGCAAGGACGGTTTAAAGATTATGTCGCGATGCCAAAATTCAATCTCTATCAATCTTTACACACCACGGTTATAGGCCCTCAGGGGAAACAAGTTGAATTTCAAATTCGTACTTATGACATGCACCGGCGAGCTGAATATGGGGTAGCAGCTCACTGGGACTACAAAGGTGTTGCTCCCGTTGATGAGATGGCGTGGTTGAGTCGAATAGTTGAGTGGCAGGAAGAAACGACTGACCCAAATCGGTTCATGGCTAATTTAAAAATGGATCTTGAGCAAGATGAAATATTTCTTTTCACACCTGAAGGGAAAGTGATTGCTCTTCCGATTGGAGCCACAACAGTAGATTTCGCTTACGCGATTCATACAGAAGTAGGTCATAGTTGTGTTGGAGCAAGAGTTGATAGCCGTTTAGTTCCATTAGAAACACGACTAAATTCTGGATCAATAGTTGAGATCATTACTTCTAAGCAACCTGGAGCAGGACCTTCTCAAGATTGGCTGAAATTTGTGGTCAGTCATCGTGCAGAGAACAGAATTCGTCAATGGTTTTCTCGGGAACGTCGAGCTGAGGCAGTAGAGAGAGGTCACGAAGAATTAGTAGAGGAGCTCCGCCGTGCAAATCTTCCAATAAAGAAGACAATTGAAAGTGAGATGTTTTCAGAAATATCTGCTTCGCTGAATTATCTTGAAATTGAATCGTTGTATGCGGCAATAGGAGAAGGGAATTTATCACCCAAATCTCTTATTGCTCGTGTAGAGAGATCAATCCAAGCTTCAGATCCTGAGCAGGCGCTAAATGCTTCTTCCAATGTTTTACGTGCAAGGCCTAACCGGCGAACTCAAGGTGAAGTTGGAGTTCATGTCGAGGGCTTAGATGATCTTTTAGTCAGGTTATCAAGGTGTTGCACACCGGTACCTCCAGACGAGATTATGGGGTTTGTGACAAGGGGAAGAGGCGCCACAGTCCACCGAACCGACTGCGCCAATGCGGTTTCTCTTTCTGCGGACCAACCAGATCGTCTTATAGACGTCGAATGGGATCAACAGGCGGAAACATCTTTTGTGGCATCTATTGAAGTAAAAGCATTAGATAGACCTTTACTTTTGCGAGATCTAGTCAATGTCTTAGCAGATCATCAGATAAATGTTCTTGGAGCATCGACAATTACTAGCGAAGATGACAGAGTCGCACGTTTGAAATTTGATTTTGAGCTTGGAGACCCTAGCCATCTAGATCCGATTATGAGAATTATGCGAGGCATCCATTCTGTCTATGATGTCTACCGAATAGTTCCTGGATCAAACTCTTAACGATTAAGCCCATCTAGTCCTGTCTGGCGAAGTAACCTTGCCAGAGTGAACGATTTAAATTTCAGAGCACCAAAAGGAACTAGAGATATTCTTTGGCCTGATTCTGCGCGCCATCATCTTTTGGTTGAAGTTTTTGCCGAAGTTGTGAGTGAAGCAGGTTACACACAAGTGATTACACCTATGTTTGAACATGTAGAAGTGTTTCAACGTTTGGGTGGCGCTACCGATGTGGTTCGAAAAGAAATGTATGACTTCCAAGATAAAGGTGGGAGAAATTTAGCATTACGACCTGAACAAACTGCTTCTGTTGCAAGGGCGTTTACTGAACACCGACCCGCAATACCTTGGAAAGCTTGGTATACAGGTCCCAACTTTCGTTATGAAAGGTCGCAAAAAGGAAGATTTCGCCAATTCAGCCAAGTAGGTATAGAGGTTTTAGGTGCAGAAGATCCTTATTTAGATGTTGAAGTAATGGCTCTTGCTTGCCGCTTTTATGAGCGTCTTGGATTACGTCAAGTAAAACTTGAACTGAATTCATTAGGAAGTAAAGAAGATCGAACCAAATTCATTGAAGCTCTGCGACAACATTTCAGGCAATCTCTCGATGAATTAAGTGAAGAGTCGCAGAAAACTTTAGAAGTAAACCCTTTGAGAGTACTTGATTCCAGTAGAGAGCAAGACGCTAAGTTAATTACAGCAGCGCCGAGCATGCTTGATTTTCTTTCTAAAGATTCAGAGGAGCACTTTGCTCAAGTTCAAGAAGGTCTCAGTTCTCTAAATATCCCATTCAGCGTTAACCCAAAACTAGTACGTGGGCTCGATTATTACATTCGGACTGCATTTGAATTTATATCTGAAAGTTTTGATGCTGCTCAGAATGCAATTGGAGGTGGGGGGCGATATGACGGGCTAGTAGAAGACCTTGGAGGGCCCTCGACTCCAGGAGTCGGATTCGCCATAGGGACTGATAGAACACTGATGGCTTGTGATGCGGAGAACACTTTTCAAATGCCGGAAGCAATTATTGAAGTGTTTGTCGTTGATGTGACTGGAGGATTGGAAGCTTTAAAGCTGACAAGCGAACTACGAAATGCAGGTTTTAAGACAGATAGAGCTTGGGATAATCGCTCGATGAAGGCACAGATGAAGTTAGCTGATCGCAGTGGGGCGCTATTCGCGATAATTGTAGGTGCAGAAGAGGTAGCGAGTGATACCGTCATCCTGAGGGATTTACGAGAATCTACCGGACAGTTTGAAATAAATAGAGAAACCATCCAAGAGGATCTCCGAAAGAGGCTTCGTTGAGTACAGACTTCAATCCAGATTTTTCAACAACTATGCGTACTGACCGGTGCGGAGATTTGCGCTTAACAGATGAAGGGCGCTCAGTGTCACTTTGTGGCTGGGTAAGTCGACGTCGTGAACATGGTGAGCACTTAGCATTCATAGATCTACGTGATCGCAGTGGGATAGTACAGGTAGTAGTGGATGGAGCTCAAGATCTAAGAGCAGAATACGTGCTACAAATAAAGGGCGAAGTGCGACAACGCCCCGATGAAACTACTAACACTTCGATAAAAACCGGAGAGATTGAAGTTCAAGCACAAGAAGTAATCGTTCTCTCTGAAGCTGAGCCACCTCCGTTCCCCTTAGATGAGCGCACCGAAATTGATGAGGTGCTACGCCTGCGTCATCGCTATGTGGATCTTCGACGAGAACGTATGCAGAAGAACTTGACTATACGTTCCAAAGTTAATAGCGCTATTCGTCAAGCGATGGAGGAACAAGGGTTTGTTGAAGTAGAGACACCAATGCTTATTGCAAGCACTCCTGAAGGAGCGAGAGATTTTGTTGTTCCATCACGCAAAGAGCCCGGTTCTTTTTATGCCCTTCCACAAAGTCCACAAATCTTCAAACAGCTTTGCATGGTTGGAGGAGTAGATCGTTACTACCAGATCGCCCGCTGTTTACGAGACGAAGATCTTCGCGCAGACAGGCAATTTGAATTTATGCAACTTGACGCTGAAGCGAGTTTTGTTACTCAAGAAGATGTATTGGCATTTATTTCCTACGCTGTTCTTTCAGCTACAGAGGCAATAACTGGAGAGCGGCCAAGTGAGATTCCAAGAATGTCTTGGCAAGAGGCTCAAGAAAGGTTCGGAAGCGATAAACCTGATATTCGGTTTGGCCTTGAACTCGTAGAACTAACAGACATATTCACTTCCACAGAATTTCGCGCATTTGAGGCTCCATGTATAAAGGGGATTCGAGTACCGAAGGGATCCGATATTTCTCGCAACCGGCTCGATGATTTAACAGAAAAATGTAAACAATGGGGAGCTAAAGGACTTGTTTGGATGAAAGTAGAAAACGGGGAACTTAATTCTCCAGTTTCTAAATTTCTCTCCGAAGAAGAAAAGTCAGCTCTTAAAGAAACGTTACTGGTAGAAGATGGAGACCTCCTTTTGCTAGTAGCGGATGAAAGAGACATGGTACGTCATGTATTGGGACTGCTCCGTTTAGAAATTGGGCGACCTCCTGTTACAGAAGGAGGGCTTAGCTTCCTTTGGGTCGTGGACTTCCCATTATTTGAAGGAGTAGATGAGGAAGGAAACCCACAACCAGCTCATCACCCGTTCACTATGCCGCATGAAGAAGATATAGACAAGTTAGAAAAAGGGGATCTCCTTGGAGTACGGTCTCAAGCCTATGACCTCGTATTAAACGGATGGGAGCTTGGGTCAGGAAGTGTTCGGATTCATAAACGAGAGATACAAGAAATGATTTTTCAAGTTCTTGGAATTGAATCAGAGGAAGCCCAAGAAAAGTTTGGGTTCTTATTGGACGCTTTCCGTTACGGGGCCCCACCACATGCAGGGTTTGCATTTGGCATGGATCGCCTCACAGCAATTCTTGCAGGCGAAGAAAACATTCGAGAAGTCATCGCTTATCCAAAAACTCAATCAGGGGCAGATCCATTGACCTCTGCACCAAATCCAATAGATGATAAGCACCTAAATGAATTAGGTCTTCGAGTACTTCCACCTAAACAGTAAGAAGGTATTGGCTTGCCGGACAGTTTGTTCACAACTGCAGCAGCAGAACGGTTGGCGCGAAGGAGTCCTTTAGCGGCACGACTCCGGCCAAATCAGTTAGATGACATAGTAGGGCAAGATCATTTAGTTGGAGAAGGCAAACCATTACGGTGTTTAGTCGAGTCAGATCAATTATCTTCAGTAATCTTCTGGGGTCCTCCCGGAACTGGGAAAACGAGTCTTGCCAGACTCATTGCGCAAGTCACGGCACAAGATTTTGTGGAACTCTCAGCTGTAAGCGCGTCAGTTAAAGATGTACGTGAAACGATTGAGAGAGCCGAAAAGCGCCTCGGCGAACAAGATGTAGGGACAATTCTATTTCTAGACGAAGTGCATCGTTTCAATAAAGCTCAACAAGATGCTCTTCTTCCTTCGGTTGAAACAGGTCTACTAGTTCTTATTGGAGCGACTACGGAAAATCCATTTTTTGAAGTAAACCCTCCGTTGCTATCTCGATCAACACTTTTTCGCCTTGAACCACTTTCAAAAGAGTCCATAGGAGAGCTTCTAGATCGCGGCTTAACCGCAGAAGGTCTTCAAGCAGAAGAAGATGCTTTGGAGTTGCTGATTGAACGCTCTTCGGGAGATGGACGCCATGCATTAACGAGTCTTGAAGTAGCAGCCGCATTGGCATTAGCGCGAGACAGCCAAGTAATTCAATTAACTGACGCTGAATCTGCACTAGGAACAAAAGCGTTACGTTATGGGCGAGACGATCATTTTGATGTAATCAGTGCCTTTATAAAAAGCATTCGGGGTTCAGACGTGGATGCAGGACTGTATTGGTTAGCTCGAATGCTAGAAGCAGGAGAAGATGCGAGATTCATAGCTCGACGACTAGTAATTCTTGCGAGTGAAGACATTGGAATGGCCGATCCAATGTCGCTTCTGATTGCTGATGCCGCAGCAAGATCCGTAGAGTTTGTAGGACTTCCAGAAGCGCAATTAAATCTCGCCCAAGCAGTAGTGCATTTGGCTACCGCCCCAAAATCAAACACTGTGACAAAAGCAATCTTTGCTGCTAAGGCTGATCTACAGGTCAGTGGAAATAGCGAGGTCCCAAAACATTTACGAGATGCCCATTATCAAGCCGCGTCATCTTTAGGTCATGGCGAAGGATATATATACCCACATAACGATCCGAGCGGATGGGTTGAACAAATTTATCGCCCAGCAGAAACCTCCGGAAATACCTATTACGATCCTTCTAAACATGGTTTTGAAGAAGAAGTAGCTCAGCGAATGGCTGCCCGAGAACCGTCTATGGGACAAGAGGAAAGTGACTAAAAAATGAGATACCGGATTACGTCTCTTGTGATTGGTTGGGTTGTTGGGGTTTTATCTTCAGCACTTGTGCGACGTCGTTTGAAGCAATTGATTATTAGTTACGCACCCGAGCATCTTCGACGCCAAATCGAAGAGAAGCGTTTAGAGGTTGTAAAAACGGTTCGGAGATTCAGTAAGGATTTCAAGTCTTCTACTCCAACTGGAGAAAAAAATAGAAATCAATCTCAGATTCTAAAACATCGTGATCGAAGCCCAGGACATCGGCCTCGGCAGACTCTTAAGTAATCCGTCTTTGGTACCGAGTTGGGTGCGTTAGAATAGGCGCATATGGCAAAGAAACTCTTAACTGCGAAATCAGTTCGACGTGAATTTGTAGATTTTTTTGTCGAAAGGGGTCATTCACATGAGGCATCCGACAGTCTTATCCCGAATGATCCGACACTTTTATTTACAAATTCCGGAATGGTGCAGTTCAAGTCATATCTTACGGGCGAGAAACCTTCACCATGGCCACGAGCCGTTACAGTTCAAAAATGCGCACGAATGGGTGGAAAGCATAACGACTTAGATGAGGTTGGCCGTACAAGCCGTCACCTCACTTTCTTCGAAATGATGGGAAACTTCAGTTTCGGAGACTATTTCAAATCAGAAGCATGCGCCTTTGCTTGGGAATTCATAACAAAAAATTTGCAACTAGATCCAGATCGTCTCTGGGTCACTGTTCACGTAAGCGATGATGAGGCAGCGTCTATCTGGGAAGACGAAGTCGGTGTACCCGCTGAACGCATCCAACGTTTAGATGAAGACAATTATTGGCGAATGGCAGACACTGGGCCATGTGGTCCCTGTTCTGAAATTTTTTGGGACAAGGGTTCAGAGCACGGCGAAGACGGAGGCCCTGCTCACGGGGCGGAAGAGCGATTTGTTGAAGTATGGAATCTTGTTTTCATGCAATTCGAACAGCATGAAGACGGATCACAAACACCACTCCCGGCTCCTTCTATAGACACCGGATTAGGTTTGGAGCGCATCCTTTCTGTTCTTCAAGGCGTTGATTCCGTATGGGAAACAGATGAGTTCGCGAAACTTCTCAGCAGTATTAGTGAGTTAACGCTGGTCAAACAAGAAGAGAGTGAGAGCTCTGCCATTTCAATGCGCATTCTTGCTGATCATGCAAGATCGTCTACGTTTTTGATCAATGATGGCGTGTTTCCTTCAAATGAAGACAGAGGTTATGTGCTCAGGCGGCTTATTAGAAGAGCAGTAAGACATGCATGGCTCTTGGGAGTTGAAAATCAAATTATGGCACTTCTCGTAGATGAAGTAGTTGATCTTATGGGTCCTGATTATCCCGAACTAGTGCAAAACCATGAGTTCATAAAAGGAGTTATAGATCGCGAAGAAGAAAGTTTTCGGGAAACTTTACGAGCCGGGCTTACAATCCTTGATGCATCAATTGATGATTTGAAAGCGGAGGAATTACTTGACGGAGAAGTAATCTTCAAACTTCACGACACATACGGATTTCCTCTTGAGCTAACCGAAGAAATTACTGCTGAACGGGGTATATCTATTGACTCTGAGGGCTTCAATAAGGCAATGAATCAACAAAGAGAAAGAGCGAAAGCGGCTCGAAAAGAAAGTGATGAATTAGGAATTACTGGGGATTTACGGCCTTTGTTAGACGAACACGGGCCGACACAATTTGTTGGACGTGACCATAATGAAGTTGAAGCAGAAGTTATATATGTAGAAAACCACTACGTAGTTCTAGATCAAACTCCCTTTTACGCTGAATCTGGTGGTCAAATCGGAGATATAGGCAGCCTCACTACTAAAAATGGAATCACTCAAGTGATTGATACTCAACTTGCTTTAGAAGGGCTTCATGTTCACCGTATTGAAGAAAACACGGCTGAAATAAAAGTAGGAGACAAATTAAAAGCAGAAATTGATTCAGTCAGACGAGCAAGTATCCGAAGAAATCATACTGCCACACATCTTTTGCATTCAGCACTACGGCGCATTCTTGGAGAACATGTAAAACAACAAGGCTCATGGGTAGGCCCTGATCGATTACGTTTTGATTTCAGCCACTATGAGGGATTGCAGCCAAATGAAATTAAAGAGATTGAAGATGCAGTAAATACAGAAATCCTTACGAATGTTCAGTGTAATCACTATGAGACTTCAAAAGAGGAGGCTGAAGCTGCAGGAGCAGTGGCTTTCTTCGGAGACAAATATGGTGAAGAAGTACGTGTCCTTGAAGCCGGACCAAACTCAATCGAACTTTGCGGAGGCACCCACGTAAAAGCGCTTGGAGATATAGGTTCTTTTAAGATAGTTACTGAGGGTTCAGTTGGTGCAAATATCCGCCGTATAGAAGCCATAACTGGTATAGCTCCTATCGATCGCCTCCGAAGTCTTGAGTCAATCCTTTTATCTATTTCTGAGAGATTGAGTGTTCCAGTAGATGATGTTCTTGAAGGCATAGATAAGCGAATCACCGAAAATAAAGAAATAAAAAGTGAGTTAAACGAATTACGGAGCGCTCTAGCATTAAACCAAGTGGATTCATTGGTTGAAAACGCTCAGAATGGTTTAGTCATCACTGAAGTAACTGGGGTTGACCAACAAGGTTTGAGGGAGTTAGCCGCCGCTATTTGCGACAAAGAAGGTATAAGAGCAGTGATTCTCGGACTAGCCCCGGAAGGTGGCGGAGTTGCTCTTGTATCAACTGTTAAACCTAAGAGCGGTCTTGATGCAGGTGCATTGGTAGCACAATCTGCCAACACAATAGGTGGAGGCGGCCGAATGAATTCTGAGATGACAGTAATCGGTGGCAGTCAACCGGAGAATCTTCAAGAAGCACTTGACCAAGCTCGTAATGCTGCCGAGACGGCCTAAATAAAAAAGTGCGCGCTCTCGGTTTAGATTTAGGAACCAAACGGATAGGTGTCGCTGTCAGCGACAGCGAAGGACTCCTAGCTACGCCAATAGAGGTTATCCTTCGCCAGAAAGATACACGCCAAGATCACCTCGCAGTAGTTGAATTGGTTAAAGAATGGGAAGTAAATATTGTCGTCGTAGGCATGCCATATTCTTTGGATGGTCAAGAAGGGCCAATGGCCCAAAAGACATTTGAAGAGGTGAAGAGTTTGAGTGACATACTTCCAGTGCCTGTTGAGACCTACGATGAACGTTTAACGACAGTGACAGCCGAGCGTTCTTTACGAGAACAAGGAGTGTCTTCAAAAGAAGGAAGAAAAGTTATTGACCAATTAGCGGCAGCGGTTCTGCTTCAAGCCTGGCTAGATAAACGTCAAACTTTGGAGGACCGTTGAATACAGAAGAAGAAAGTGAAGAAAACCAACAAACCTTTCGTTCTTCGGCTGACATGTCGCCAAGAAAACAAAAATCTTCTCAAGAGGAGCTCGACGACTCATCTCCGGTGACAGAAGGAATACCTGTAGTGCCCGAAGAGGTCGCTGTTGAGGAAGCAGTTGTATGGGACCCATCTGTTTATGAAGAATCCGAAGAAGGGACAATATTTGGTGAAGAAACTGACGCTAACCCCAATGTGCGCTGGGTTAGACATCGTCGACCTTTAGGCCCAATTCCAAGATGGGGGTTAGTTGTATTCCTTCTTATTGTTGGAATTGTTTTTACGTACCGCAAAGTGGATCAATGGGTTAATTCGTTAGTCGCTCCAGATGCGCCACCAGGAGATGAGGTTGAATTTGTGATTGAGTCAGGCTGGTCTTCAAATGAAGTTGCAGTTGCTCTTGGATCTGCTGGTGTCATAGACAATTCACCGATGTTTCGCCAATGGATGCGCTGTCACGCTGTAGTTGATTGGTTCATTGACTGCCCATCGGGTATTGAATATGAATTTCAAGCGGGGGACTATCTACTCCAAGAGCATCTTCCCTTTCAAGCCGTCATAGATATTTTGAATGAGGGGCCAATTCCCCCAGAAACGATTCGAATCACTATCCCGGAAGGTCTCTCAATTGGCCAAATGATCAGCAAAATAAAGGAGCGTATGCCCACATATAGCGAAGCTCAATTAAGCGAAGCATTTTCAAGTGATGTTGTACGTTGGGAACACTATCCAACAGAGTTTTTCTTGCCTTGGTACGAAGGAATGTTCTTCCCCGATACATACCAATTAGACGAAGCCACCCTCACAGATGAAATGAGCCTTGTGACACGTATGCACAGTCAGTTCCTGAAAGTAGTTGAAGAAATTGACCTTGAGACTCAGTCCGCAGCGGTAGGACTGACCCCTTACCAGGCACTTATAGTTGCTTCTCTTATTGAAGAAGAGGCTCTATTAGATGATGAACGGGCAAAGATTTCTCAAGTGATACATAATCGTTTAGAACAAGGGTGGTCTCTCGGACTAGAGTCAACAGTTCGTTATGCGGCTGGAAAATTGTCGGGCGAATCACTTACGAGTGAAGATTTAAATAGCGATTCTCCTTGGAACACTTGGATAGAATCAGGACTTCCACTTACACCAATATCTGCCCCTGGAAGAGCTTCACTTGAAGCTGCGGTGAATCCAGAAGAAGGGCCATGGATGTTCTTTGTTCGCACTGATGAAAATGGAATAGTGGGAGCGCACACCTTTGCTGTTACTAGCGAAGAATTTGCAGAAGCAGTAGCAGTATGTCGAGAAAAGGATCTGGGTTGTGGCTGATAATCTCAAAGATCTTCTTAAAAGAAGTACTAGCTCACAGATGTTGGCTGCAGTAATTGGATTTCCAGTAAATCATTCATTATCTCCAACGATCCATAACGCAGGATTTAAGCATTTAGATTTGCAGTGGGACTACATACCCCTTGAAGTTGAAGAGCGAGATTTAGAAGAAGTCTTTGAACAAATGCGTTCATCGAACCTCAAAGGACTTTCAGTAACTATGCCCTATAAAGCTAAAGCAGCGATGATGGTTGATGAATGCACACCAACAGCCAAAGTTTTGGGTGCAGTTAATTGTGTTACTTCTACTGATCAAGGGTTAATTGGTCACAACACTGATGGTGATGGTTTCTTAAAAGCTTTAAAACACGATGCAGGCTTTGATCTAAAACAGAAGAGAGTTGTGGTGTTAGGAGCAGGAGGAGCAGCTAAAGCTATAACAGAAGCACTAGGTAGATCAGAAGTCTCGTCTCTTGCGGTGATCAATAGAACTCAAGCAAAAGCAGAAAGCACTGCTGATTTGGCAGGAGATGTTGGCTCAGTGGGAGAGTTAGAAGACATTTCCGAGGCCGACCTCGTAGTTAACGCAACCTCATTGGGCATGAAAGATAACTCCACAGATTTTCCCTGCCCAATAGACCTAATTCACTCTGATCAACTCGTTGTTGATCTTATTTATCACCCTTTAAAAACCCCGTGGCTTTCTGCTGCTGAACAAAAGGGAGTGAGAACACATAACGGGGTTTCTATGCTTCTTTTTCAAGCAACTGAAGCTTTTACTTTGTGGACAGGAGAGCAAGCGCCAGTATCAATAATGCTGAGGGCTATTGAAGAAGAACTCGAACGTCGCTCACATAAGTAAATATATTTAGAACCACTAATTAAAAAGGAAAGATAATAATGAAATTTATTCAAGTGATGGAATTCAAATCAACGAAAGAAGAGGCCCAAAAAGGGTTAGAGGAATACGTCGAAGTAGCAGGTTCGAAAACAACAGCACGCGCAGTGACTATTTGCGTGGATCGAGATGACCCTGAGACCATAATTCAAATCATTGAGTTTGATTCTTATGAATCAGCAATGCAAAACAATGAATTAGATGAAACGCAAGAATCTTCAAGTGAACATGAAGAAAATGTCGGATCAGTTACTTTCCGTAATCTTGACGTTGTAGGAGTTTATGAACTCTAAACATAACTAGTCAGTTGTGTTCTGAAAAATAATCTGCTGTCCTGAACAACTCGCAGTAGGTATCCTTTAATACATGAGCGAAAAACTACGTCCGCATGTGGCCCTCGTAGGATTAATGGGTGCTGGGAAGACGGTAGTCGGTGCTGCATTATCTCGAAAGAGCACTCATCGACACATCGACTTAGATCGTTGGATTCAAAATACTTATGGAAGATCTATAGGCGTGATCTTTGAAGAAAAAGGCGAAGATGGATTCAGGAAGATTGAGACAGACGCATTGAAAAAAGTTTTAGAAATTGAAGAACCTATCGTGTTGTCAACGGGCGGGGGTGTTGTAGTTAATAGTGAAAGCAGAGCAGCCATAAAAGAGAGTTCTTATGTGATTTGGTTGAAAGCTACACCCGAAGGATTGGCTAAGAGAGTTGGAGATGGAGAAAGTAGGCCTTTGCTGAAAGGAAAGAATCCTCTCCAAGTACTACAGCATTTGAGCGCAGAACGAGAAGAACTTTATGAAGAGGCCGCAGATTTTGTCATCGATGTGGAGAGTGGATCTGTAAGAGAAATTTCCGGACAGATTTTGGCGCTCAATATTCTAAGGGGCACAAATGATTGAAGTTACCGTACCTTTGCAAGAAGGACGAGAGTATCCAGTGTTAGTAGGGCCTGACGCCCGAAAGAAAGTAGAGTCATACCTGCCTGAGAGAACACAACGAGTGGCGGTTATCACTCAGCAGAATATAGACGTTGATCTACATCTAGGAATAAATAATCAAATTTTTGCGATTCCAAACGGTGAGGAAGCAAAAAATCTACACACTATTGAATCACTCTGCAGTTCCTTTTCTAGATGGGGCCTGACTCGAAACGACTGCATAGTTGGCTTAGGTGGAGGTGTGGTGACTGATGTCGCTGGGTTCGCAGCAGCTTCTTATCATCGAGGAGTCCCCGTGATACATATTCCAACCTCCTTACTGGGGCAGATCGACGCATCAATTGGAGGCAAGACCGGAGTCAACCTTCCTGAGGGAAAAAATTTGGTTGGAGCTTTTTGGCAACCAACGGCAGTGTTATGTGATACTTCCACATTAAAGACACTCCCAGAAAGAGAGTTGTTAAGCGGCTATGGAGAAATGGCGAAATACCATTTTCTAGGTAGCGGAGATCTAGACGGTTTAGAACTTGATGAGAAGATCGCTAAATGCATAGAGATCAAAGCCCAGGTAGTCGCATCAGATGAGAAAGAAGCGGGTGTTCGCGCCATTCTAAATTATGGACACACGCTTGGTCATGCGCTTGAAACTGTTGAACAATATGATCTCCGACACGGTGAGGCGATAGCAATCGGTTTGATTTTTGCGGCAGAACTAGCACACAAACTTGGTCGAATAGATGGAAACCGAGTAGAAGAACATCGGTCAGTCGTTTCTCAATATGGGTTAAGTTGCACTTTGCCAAAAGGAATAGAACCGAATGTAATAATAGAAGTCATGATGAGAGACAAAAAAGCTATTGATGGTCTCACTTTTGTTTTAGATGGCCCTTCCGGTGTAGAAGTCGTAGGAGACATTGAACCATCAGTTGTGAAAGAAATTCTTAATCACATGGATCAGAGTTAAGGAGATAATTGATGAATTCGAACAATGCAATATCTGAGAAAATAATTCTTATCCTTTCAGGTCCAAATTTAAATCTCTTAGGTGAAAGAGATCCCGAAATATATGGTGATCAAACCCTTGACCAACACATAGAAATTGCCGAAAGAGCCGCTAGCCAGCATGGCATTACAGTTGCGCATCTCCAATCAAATCATGAAGGAGAGTTAGTGGATGCCATTCACCAGGCAAGAGAAAAGTATGCCGCCATAATTATTAATCCTGGTGCTTTCACTCACTACGCTTGGGCCATCCACGATGCACTCCAAACTTTTGATGGACCAGTGATTGAACTACATCTGTCTAATCCTGCAGCTCGCGAGCCATGGCGTCACACTTCTGTAGTTGCACCGGTAGCATCCGGGACAATCGCAGGATTTGGTGGACACGGATATCAAATCGCTGTAGATGCAGTTTCCGAATTACTTTCAGAATAAATAAGGAAAAAAGTGGATACATCTGAACGGCTAAGAAAACTAAGAAGTCATTTGCAAGAGGTTGGATGTGACGCTCTTTTTGTAACAAAACTCATCAACATAAGGTACTTAACTGGATTCACTGGGTCTGCAGGAAAGTTATGGGTAACGGAAGAAAAAGCGGTCCTATTTACTGATGGAAGATATGCAGAGCAAGCTCCAGCGGAAACAGAAGGTGGAGAGATAGAAGTCGTTATTCAAGTTCAAGGATTTGATAAAACTCTGAGCGAATTAAGCAGTGGTGTAACACGATTGGGTTTGGAAGCTGCATCAATTACATGGGAACAACAGAATCAGATTGCAGAGTGGCTTCCTTCAGTTCAACTTGTACCCACATCCGGAGTCGTAGAGAAGTTACGCGAAATAAAAGATCCAGGAGAACTGGAACATATGAAAGAAGCAGCGTCGATTGCAGATAAAGCGCTTGCAATAGCGATCGAAATGTTTGTTCCAGGAACTACTGAGAAGCAGTTAGCAGCGGTGCTTGATCATGAAATGCGTAATCATGGCGCTTCAGACCGTTCTTTTGAAACAATTGTCGCTGGGGGGGCAAATAGTGCGTTGCCGCATGCACGCCCCACGGATCGTCCTTTTGAAACCGGTGATTTAGTGATCTGTGATTTTGGCGCTTTAGTCAATGGATATCACTCAGATATGACTCGGTCTTTTCGCATAGGAGCGAGCGAAGAAGGTCAAGAAAATGAGATATTGCATATCGTCTTAGCAGCGCAACAGGAAGGTTTAAAGACCGTCGTGAATGGAGCAGCAATATCTGAAGTAGACGCCGCATGTCGAACAATTATCGAGGAAGCTGGATATGGAGAAAAATTTCTTCATAGCACTGGACATGGAGTTGGCCTAGAGATACATGAAACCCCTGGAATAAGTCAGAAGTCTGACGGAAATTTGAGAAGCGGGCAAGTAGTCACGGTAGAGCCAGGAATCTATGTATCGGGTTTAGGCGGAGTGAGATGGGAGGACTCAGTGATCGTTACTGATGAAGGATACGAACTGTTGACGAATTCTCCTAAAAGTATCCTGAACGGAAGTTGAAATGGTTAGTTCAGTAACAGGAAGTAAGTATCTGGAAGGCAGCCGCGCTCCAGTCGCAGAAGAGTTAACAACTTACGATTTACCTGTTACTGGCCAAATACCTGAAGAACTTGAAGGCAGATGGCTTCGTAACGGCCCAAACCCTTACGGAAATGTTGACTCCAGCTCCTATCACTGGTTTTTGGGAGACGGAATGATACACGGAGTGCGGATCCGTGGCGGCAAAGCAGAATGGTACAGAAATCGTTGGGTCAGAGGAAAAGATTTAGCAGAACGACTCGGAGAGGAACCACCAGCTGGAGAATGCTTCAGAAATTCCGGATTTGGTCCCAATACTTCAGTAATAGGGCATAGCGGCCATACATTAGCTTTAGTGGAAGCTGGAATTAGTCCAGTCTCTCTTACATATGAACTTGAAACCATCGGTTATACCAATTTTGAAGGAACTTTACCTGGAGCGTTTACTGCTCATACAAAGTTCGACCCGGTTGCAGAGGAACTTCATGGAGTTTGCTACACCTATCCTGATATTCCAGACCGAGTACAACATGTCGTAGTAGGAATGGATAACCGGGTTAAAAAATTAACTGATGTTCCACTAGACGGCATGCCGATGATTCATGACATGTCTCTAACTGAAACATACGCACTTATCTATGATCTGCCAGTATGTGTAGATATTGAGCAGGCAATGTCGGGTAAGAGGTTTCCATTCGCTTGGAACGACGATCATCAACCGCGGGTAGGTCTCTTACCTAGAAATGGGGTATCTGAAGACATCATTTGGTGTGAAGCACCATCGTGCTATGTATTTCATCCAGTAAACGCATTTGACATTCAGGCAAATTCTGGAGCAAACCAAGTGGTTGTAGATCTATGCAGGTTTGATCGTATGTTTTATTCGGACTTACACGGTCCGTTTGAGTCAATACCAAAACTTGCACGATGGACAATAGACCCGACAACAAGAACTGTAAGTGAAGAGATAGTAAGTGAACAATCACAAGATTTTCCGACACACAACCCCCGAGTAGTAGCTCGCAAATACCAGTACGCGTATACCTCTTGGCTTGACTTAGGTCATACATGTAGAACAGATATGGAAACAGGTGAAACCAATCTGCATAATCATGGTGAAGGTCGATTCGGAGCTGAACCCTTATTCATACCTCGCGAGGATGGAAAAAACGAGGAAGATGGTTGGGTGCTGGTAGTGGTAAACGACGAAAATAATGGACCGGCAGAATTAGTGATTCTTGATGCAAATGATATTAACCAAAAACCTGTAGCTCGTATACATTTACCTCAGAGAGTCCCCGATGGATTTCACGGTTCCTGGGTTCCCGACACCGTTGTCTCCCCATAAAAGGGGCCAAGCCGTAGTTTTGGCTCGTTTCTGCTTTCTATCATTTATATTAAAGGGACTGGATAGCAGGAGAAAGAAACAAAGTGGGCACAATCACAACTAACGATTTGAAGAATGGTATGACGCTTGATTTGGAAGGCTCTCTTGTTCAAGTGGTTGACTTCCAACATGTTAAACCTGGAAAAGGTCATGCTTTTGTACGCACCACATTAAGGAATGTTCGTTCTGGAGCAGTCGTTGATCGAACATTCCGGGCCGGAGAGAAAGTCGAACGAGCCATAGTGGATAAGAGAGACATGCAATTCCTCTATCGAGAAGGAGTCGACTATGTCTTTATGGATAGTGAAACTTATGAGCAGTTAACTGTTACGCCAGAAACTCTCGGTGATGCAACAAATTACCTTGTTGACTCAAGTGCCCCTCAATTGCTCATGTATGGAGAAGAAGTGATCGGAGTTGAGTTGCCAGCCTCTGTCCAGATCATAATTTCAGAGACTGAACCTGGGATACAAGGAGACCGAGTATCCGGAGCAAGAAAGCCGGCCACTCTAGAAACAGGATTGGTTATTCAAGTGCCATTATTCATAGAAAAAAATGAAGCGGTGAAAGTTGATACTCGAACCGGTGAGTATTTGGGTCGAGTGTAGAGCTCATGAGGACTTGTTGTGGTTGAAAACAGTGACACGAATTTTGGTTCACGTCGAGAAGCCCGGGAAATAGCTTTAGGTATTCTTTACGCTGCAGATAACCACGATCAAGATCTTGTTGATTACTCAAAGAATCAGCCTGTGCCACCAGAAGAATTTGTTTCAGAATTGATCACAGGAATAGCAGGCAATGTAGAAAGAATTGACACAATAATTGATGATTTTGCTGAGGGTTGGACTACTAAACGTATGCCCGCTATTGATCGAGCGTTACTTCGAATGGCCGTATACGAGGTTCTTTATAGACCAGATATACCTACAGAAGCAATCTTGTCTGAAGTGGTAACGCTCGCCAGCGAATACTCAACTGAACAGTCAAGCAAATTTATTAATGGAGTGGTGGCTAACATCGCCAAAGAAGAGAGAACAGCAACGCATTGAATTAATCCAACAGTTTCTGCTAGATGACGCGGGCGCTGTTTCAATTTGCTAAAGTTCTTTTTTGACCGTGAAGCGAGTCCAGTGAGGCTTGCACGGATCAAAGGAGTTCATAGAGTGATTGAAAAAGAACGAGGTCAGGCGCCCCCATTTGGGGGCGTTTTTGTTGCCCATGCAAGAGTTCTTGATTCAGAAGATATTCAACGAGCAATTCAGCGTATGGCTCATGAAATAGTTGAACGAAACCATGGTCTTGAAAGCGTTGTACTCATCGGGCTTCAAACAGGTGGGGTAGTTGTAGCAGAAATGTTGGCTGACGCTCTAACAGAAATAAATGGGAGTCGTCCCCCCTTAGGAACCTTAGATGTTGCACTACACAGGGACGATATTGGTATTCGGCCTGTCATGCCAGAAGCCGTAACAGATATTTCAGTAGATTTAGATGGGGCAACAATTGTTATAGCAGATGATGTTCTTTTTACGGGCAGGACGATAAGGGCGGCTTTAGACGCTCTCTGTGATTTTGGCCGTCCCAGAGAAATTCAACTTGCCGTAATGATTGACCGAGGACATCGAGAATTACCTATCCGCCCTGATTATGTCGGGAAAAACCTTCCAACTAGAAAAGATGAGGTTGTTGATGTCAGTTCAGAAGGTGTTGATCTCGGAAGAATAGAGAAATGAATCAATCTCCGTTAAAAAGTCTCCTGTCCATTGAAGGAATGACTAAGCATGAACTAGAAGAAATTCTGGAACTAACAGACACATTTGATGAAATTGGAAGAAGGCCGATTCCAAAAGTTCCGGCACTTCGCGGACGAACGGTCGCCACATTATTCTTTGAAGATTCAACTAGAACTCGACTTTCTTTTGAAACAGCAGCTCGACGGCTATCTGCTGACACGATGAGTTTCAGCGCCGGTTCTTCGTCGCTTTCAAAAGGAGAAAGCATTCGAGACACTGTAGAAGTCATTGAAGCGTATGGAGCAGATTTACTAGTAGTGCGTCACCCAGCTGCTGGCACGGCTCAACGTATAGACAACTGGACAAACGCTTCAGTTATTAATGCAGGAGATGGATGCCATGAACATCCCACACAAGCGTTATTAGATGCATACACGCTAAGAAAACACAAAGGGTCATTAGAAGGATTACGCATCGCAATTGTCGGAGACATCCTTCATTCAAGAGTAGCTCGATCTGATGTCCTTGCTTTTTCAATGTTAGGAGCAGAAGTGGTGCTCGTAGCTCCACCTACATTACTCCCGCCATCACTTGAGGGATGGCCGGTGGAAACCTCACATAACTTGGACGAAGTTCTTCCAACTATTAATGTCTGCTATCTCCTTAGAATGCAGAACGAAAGAATCAGCGAAGGACTCATACCTTCGGTACGGGAGTACGTCACCGACTATGGGTTAAACGTAAAGAGAGCCTCAACTCTTCCAAAAGACGCTCTTATCTGTCACCCAGGTCCTACGAACCGAGGAATAGAAATAGAAGCCGCAGTCGCAGCAGATCCAAGATCAGTCATTCTTGATCAAGTAGCAAATGGAGTTTCTATCCGAATGGCGATCCTATTTTTACTCTTGGG
>CATISD010000122.1 GCA_949538625.1 Acidimicrobiales bacterium AG-410-I20 | reverse complement strand
GTGGTCGGACTTAAAGCAGATGTAGCAGCACTTTCCCTGCCTCCAGCTCCGGCTGAAACTACAACAACTACTACAACGACCTCTGAAGCACCTTCAGATTCAGTTGTGACTCCACCGGAAGATCTTGAAAATGAGGTAGTGGATGAAGAGGCGGTTCTTCTTGCGACCTATGAATGGGGTCCAAGCGATGAGACAGTAGTCCTTCAAGAAGTTCTTGGAATCTCTGCAGATGGCTGGTATGGAGGCGGAACACGCGCCGCTCATGTCGCAGAGCTGGAAGCACGTGGTTTAAGCACAGAAAGTGTTCCTTCGCCGCCACCTACCACTACAACAACCACTGAAGAGCCGACAGAAAGTACTACTACCACTAGTACTACTACCACTACTACGGAAGCTGAGTAGATTTAAAGAACAGGCAAACCTTCAACCATTTGATCAATCATTTGGTTAAGAACTTCAGGAGAGGTCCCGAATGTTAACCGTAAATGCCCTGCACCTTCAGATCCAAAATTAAGACCATTTTGTCCAGCGACATTCGTTAACCCACGCATCCATGTGGCGGGACGCTCACCCGGATCATAATTTGATAGATCCAACCAAGCGACAAAAGTTGACTGAGGAAGATGCATATTGATAGCAGGCAAATCCTCGTTCAAGCGATTGAGGAGAAGATGACGATTTGAATCTAAAACTTTCTTCATCTCATCAACCCAAGTTTCACCGGTATCCCATGCGGTTATAGAAGCTTCAGCCCCCATTCGGTTCGCCCCACCAAGCAAATATGCAGGAACAGCGTTCAGTTGCTCAAAAATCTTTTTGCTTCCAGTTTGAGCAACGGCACAACGAATCCCACCAAAAGCAAAAGTTTTAATCCCAGAAGTAACTGTCACCGTACAATCTTCAGCCCCAGGAATAGTCAGCATAGGTATATGAGTAGCTTCCGGATGTACAAGATCGCCGTGGATTTCATCAGAAACAATTATCAATCCATAACGATGAGCAATATCGACGAGTAACTCTAATTCGCTACTGCTCAATACTCTTCCTGTTGGATTATGCGGATGGCAAAGAACAATCAAACGAATTTCCGAATCTGAAATAAGAAGGTTTTCTAATTTCTCAAAGTCGTAATGCCACCCATCTTGATCGTGAGTCATAGACCAATGAACAGGGCGCCTCTTTGTGGTTGGCCCAATATTGAAAAAAGGTGGATAAATCGGAGTCGAGAAAAGAACGCCATCACCAGGTCGAGTGAAAGCTTCAACACAGGACCAAATACCTTGGATGACATTTACTGTGAGTAGACCAAGCTCTGGATTGGGTGTCCAATTATGACGAACAGTGGACCACCGGGTAAAAGAGTCAAGAACCCTCTCAAAATCATGGTGATAACCAAAAGCGCCTCCTTCTACCAGTTCTTGAAGGCGAGTATAAACAGCCGGCGGAGCACCAAAGTCATGTTCTGCGACCCAAGCTGCTAGCGCATCATCGTAACGATTCCATTTTGCCAACCCCATTTGTCTACGCCCTTCTGGCGACAGGTCTAAAGCAGAAGGCAAGGTCTTATCGTCCACTATTTGATGTTATGCATCTGATTATGAAAAGTGACATCTGACCGGTTGGCGAAGATAACTCCAACTCTAAGAAAGAAGTATTCTTATACATATAGGAAATATAAAGTTTCCAAATACTCATTTGGTCCGCAAGGATCCAATAGAGGGTTAACATGTCCCGCCTTTCCCCCCCGGCGGGACATGTCATTTTTCTGCTAAACATTCTTTAAGGTGTTAAAGAAGGGGTGAGGATGAAAAAAAATCTTCGAGAGAGAATACGCATGGATACTGAAGAAATAGAAGTATTCATTGAAGAACAAAAAAGTTTACAAGTAGGAACGATTAACTCTGATGGGTCTATTCACTTGTCAACACTTTGGTTTGCTGTTGTTGATGGTCTGATCGTGTTTGAAACATACACCTCTTCTCAGAAGGTCGTTAATCTTGAACGCGATCCACGTATTACTGTTCTTCTGGAAGATGGGTTGGAATACAACAATTTGCGAGGTGTGATGATCAAAGGGACTTCGCGTTTGGTTTCAGAGCCTTCTGAAGTCAAAAAAGTTGCACGTGAAGTTATAAAACGAAACCAGCCAGAAATACCAGAGGAAATGCTCGATGATGCTGCCGCAAGCCTTGCAGTCAAAAGAACAGTGATAACCGTAGTGCCAGAAAAAATTGTGTCTTGGGACCACAGAAAAATCTCTTTATAAAAGTAGGGACTTTATTTTTTTACAATGGGTAGAGTCTTCATTTACGATGAAAGAGATGGAATCCCTATTCGCAGTTCAAGAAGAGGACGTAGTCCTCAGACAACTGCAGCACCGTAAAGAAAATCTTCATGAAGCCGGGGTAGTGGCGAATACAGAAAGCCGACTAGCTGAACTTTCCAAAAGTAAAGATCTACTTTCAGCAGAACACCTTGAAACCATCCAACGCCAGAAGCGCTTTGAACAAGAAGTGGAAGCAGTTGAAAGTCGAATTTCAGAACTTGATGGAAAACTATATGGCGGAATGGTTACTTCACCGAAAGAAGCTACAAGTCTTGAGACGGAAATACGGCACCTTCGTGAGAGACAAAATGAATTAGAAGAAAAAATTCTTGAACTGATGGAAGAAGTCGAACCTCAAGAGCGAGGAATTGAAAAAGTCAATAACGAAATCGGCGAAACTCAAAAAGAATTAGAAATTGCCCGTGAAGCTCTCCAAGTAACTAGTGCAGAACTTGAAGAGACGCTAAAAGAAACTCATGAACGACGAGAGAAAGCCGCATCCGAGACGGAAGCTGGTTTGCTGAAGCACTACGAAAGCCTGCGCGGCGCTTTTGGGTCAAGCGTAGTTGTTCAATTTGATGGGAATAATTGTAAAGGCTGTCCCTCAGCTATGCCGGCGGTGGAAGCTGATCGGTTAAAACAGATACCTGAAGGCAGTTACTCTGATTGTCAAGAGTGTGGCCGGATAGTCGTTCGTTAATTTAATCGTGTTTATTTGGTTTATAGCGCTCTCAATAACTGGTGTTGCACTAGTGTTCGATAGTCCAAATTTGGATTATCGGCTTGTGGCCTTAGGTTCTGTACTGCCAGTAGTTGAGATATTTATTGGAGGTCCTTGGATCGGGCACACTTTACTTCTACCGGTTTTTGTCATGTTCCTAATAATGCTTGTAGCTCGAGGTAAAAGACTTACTCAGAGGAAATGGCTTGGTTTGCCGATTGGGTTGTTCACTCATCTTGTCCTAGATGCGAGTTGGGCAAAGACTGAAGTTTTTTGGTGGCCGGTTATGGGGTTTGACTCTTTAGGAGGTTCCCGTGTTCCGGAAATGGAGCGATGGCCGGCAGTCTTGGTTTTAGAATTACTTGGAGTAATTGTCGCTTGCTGGGTATGGCGAAGATTCCAGTTAGGCAATAAAGGTAATCGTCAGGCCTTCATTCGTGAAGGAAGATTGAATGAGTTGAGAAGTTAATGCTTCATATTGTGAGACATGGAAGAACAGAGATGAATGCTTTAGGTCAGCTTTTGGGCCGACTTGATCCTGAACTTGATGAGCTAGGAGTACAGCAAGCAGAATCTCTAGCCAAATCATTCAAGAAAGTAGACATCTTGATCTCCAGTCCCTTGCTGCGGACATACCAGACCGCACAAGCCTTCGGCATCCCAATAGAAATCGATGAACGGTGGATAGAGATGGACTATGGGGAACTAGACGGCGTTCCTTTAAAGGAGCTAGACGCAGAGACATGGAATCAATGGAGAGCGGACTTGGATTGGGCGCCCAAAGGAGGAGAATCGCACCGTCAGTTAGGAATAAGAGTTCGTGAGGCTTGCGAAGATTTGGTTCCTCTGATCGCAGAAAAAGAAATTGTGGTTGTATCACATGTTTCACCAATAAAAGCTGCTCTTGCTTGGGCGTTAAACGTTGGAGACCAGATTGCTTGGAGGAGTTATGTCTCTCCGGCTTCAGTTATGACTATTGGTCCTGGTCCCTCGTTACGTGTGTTCAACGACATAAGCCATTTGTAATTAGGGCATTAATTCGTCAGCATCAAGGTCTTCGATGGCGATACTGACACGGTCGAACATGTCATTTACAAGTTGAACTGCTCTTTCATTAACTAATTCAATACCTCCGGCAGATTGGATTGGATAGCAGATGCAGAAGAGAACAGCCCGTCGGTAGTCCGTCATCAACTCGTCTGTCGGATAGTCAATTCCAGATAATGCCAGCGTTGATTGATAAAGGTCTATAAGTGATTTTTCGTGCGCACGTCGATCTTCTACCGTAAGACTTTGACTAAGGAAATAACCAAGATCGTAGGCGCCACGAGTCCTGATGCAGATTTGCCAGTCAATAACAGTTAGTTCTGGTCCGTTAAAAAAGAGG
>CATISD010000121.1 GCA_949538625.1 Acidimicrobiales bacterium AG-410-I20 | reverse complement strand
GTAGTAGTACTAGTGGTAGTTGTACTTTCTGTCGGCTCTTCAGTAGTTGTTGTAGTGGTAGGTGGTGGCGAAGGAACATTATCCGTGCTTAAACCACGTGCTTCTAACTCAGCAATATGAGCGGCGCGTGTTCCGCCCCCATACCAGCCATCTGCAGAGATACCAAGAACTTCTTGGAGTATTGCTGCCTCATCGCTTGGACCCCATTCATAGGTCGCAAGAAGAACCGCCTCTTCATCTACTACCTCATCTTCAAGATCTTCCGGTGGAGTCACAACTGAGTCTGAAGGCGGTTCAGAGGTCGTTGTAGTAGTTGTTATAGTTTCAGTCGGAGCTGGCGGTAGGGAAAGTGCTGCTACATCTGCTTTAAGTCCGACCACATCTTCCGTCAAGAGTGCAACCTCGGACCGTAGTGTCTCTATCTCACCATCATTTGACGAGAAAAGACCGCAACTCGTAAAGAGAACGGACGAAGATAGGAAGAAAATTAAAAGCGTGGAAGTTCTTTTCATCTGAACAGTCTGCCAGAGAAAGATCTCCGCGACGACTCGCCCCCCAAAACCCTTGATTTCTCAGTGATTTATTGCCGTGGCCACCAGTCATTTCCGCAAAAGGAAGTCGAAGACCCGGATCCTGCGGTTAGAACATACCCATCAATTTCGGGGCTCCATGACGTAACTGAAATGATATATTGACCGGTCTCAGGTGGAGTAAAAATAACTTCGGAGGCTGCGCCGTAGAGACCACTTCCGGAGTCGTCATTTGACGCCACCAAAATATCATTATGATAAACGCTCATTATTGGATCAGAAATTGAATCAACCCTGATTCGCACTTCAGTCCCTTCGGTTAATCCTATTTCAAAGTGATCTTTATCCAAAGAAGAAATTATGCCTCTTACAGAAGTCCCGAGAGCGATTTCGATTGCACCATGAGGATCAAAAATTGGAATAAGAGCGTGACTTGATGTTACCTCTAAATCTGAAGCACTTCTTTCGCCGAATAAACCAACATTCACGTAATAGCTTCCCTGAGGAAGTGTGACTTCAATACTTTCAGATCCTTCGAAGTAGGAGTCAACGTAAAACTCCATCTCCTCTTGATTCGATGAAGAATCGGTCTCTTCATCTTCTACGTAGTCGTAAGAATCTATTTCATTTCCGGTAAACGGCATATCGCCATACAAGTCTGTTATCTCTATCCACACATCATCCTCGGGCGACCCAGAGACAGTGGCTTCAAAGATAGTGTTAGATTCACCTACAGAAAGCAGCAACTTTGCTGGTCCAATTTCTGCAAAACTGGTTGGCTGGCTGAAGTCAAGAGGAACAACTTGATTTCTCGGAGTACCGTTCGGTGTTCCAAGAGCTGGAAAAAGTGAATCCAGTCCAAGTTCAAATTGATTCAATCCTTCCAAAGCATTACCTGCGGATAAAACCAAAGCAAAATTCGCTTCCGTGAAAGCTCCTAGGCCTGATATGCCTACGAGGTCTCCAAATTGATCAACTAATGCTCCCCCGCTTTGGCCACCTGCGATGAGTGCATCTGTTTGTAGGAAATCAAGATCAAGGCAACGATTACTTCGTGTTCTACTCACTACTCCAGAAGTTATAGCCGCTACGGGTTGAGATTCTGACTCTCCAGGGAACCCTATGAGGAAAACTTCGTCGCCTGACTTCATTTCCTTCGTGTTGAAATTCAACCCGGGGAGATTCGTTGATAACGGTCCAACTAAAGCTAGGTCGCGAATCCAGTCTCTAGCGTAAACAGGAACCGCTAAATGATTACCGTCAGCAGCCCACACCCGTACATCTGAGTGGAGTGAAACGACATGTGCATTTGTGAGGATGAAACCGTCCTGTAGAAGTATCCCGCTCCCAGTTCCGTTTGGTGTATCTACATAAACAATGGAGGGCGAGATCTGATCATAAATTTCAGTTGGTGAAAACGTCTTTACTTCTTCTAGTTCATTTGGAGGAACAGTTTGAGTGGTACTTGTCGAGATTACTTCTTGTTCCTCATTATCAGAACTGTCTTCGTTTCCGCATCCAAGAAAAAACAGAGGAAAAAGCAAAAGAAAGAAAAATTTTTGTTTGAGAATTTTTTTCACGAAAACCACCATGCTTTACTATTGTGTCACTTCTAATACAACTAAACATTTAAAGTAACATGAAGGGTGAAGGAGAGACGAAGCAAGTTATGAGTGAATTTTCGAATCAAGTTGCCATTGTTACAGGCTCAACAAGTGGGATTGGAGAAGCTGCCGCTCGACGGCTAGTAAACCTCGGTGCCAAGGTTGTGCTGAACTCC
>CATISD010000120.1 GCA_949538625.1 Acidimicrobiales bacterium AG-410-I20 | reverse complement strand
TTGTTTTGCTTCTGGAATGTCTTTGACTTTCAACGCTTCTTGGCCGCTTCGAAAATAGTTTTCTTGCTCGCCAGATATCTCACTCCATGTTGCACCTTCGTCTAGAGACATCTCTATAAGTCTTGAAGTTTTTAGGGGTAAAAGGTCCTCCGATATTGTTAATCGCAAATAGACGGTGTCTTTGACTTTTACTGACAGTACTTGGAGAGGGTCAACTGAAACTGGTTCTTGAGGTGGTTCAAAAATGGGTGGTTCTACAGCAACGGTTGTTGGGCTTTGATTTTGATTCACGACCTGATGGGTGTCTGCCGAAGAGCATCCTGATAGAAAAAGGGCAGCAGAAAGAAGATAAATCCAAATTGAGGCCTGTTTGACTCTATTTATCATCATTATTGACGCTATCAACTAGGTATTAGTCTGAGTTTCTTAGACAATTTGGAGGACCACAGATCAAGTTCGTTCTTTGAAACTATGACCCTCATTTAGTGCGTTATCCTGTAACAATGCCTTTACGTATTGAAGAAAGCGCTGATGTAGATTCGCGTGCCACTATTGGTGATGGGACAGTTATCTGGCATCTTGCCCAAATTCGGGAATCAGCTGAAATAGGTGAAGAATGCATCATCGGAAGAGGCGCTTATATTGACCAAGGGGTCAAATTAGGAAATAACTGCAAAGTCCAGAACTATGCCCTGGTGTACGCCCCCGCTGTATTAGAAGAGGGTGTGTTTGTCGGCCCAGCTGCTGTCTTTACTAATGATCGGTTTCCACGAGCGGTAAATACTGATGGGACTTTAAAAAGTTCCGAGGACTGGGAGGCTCAAACGACACTTATTCGCTATGGCGCGGCTATCGGTGCTCGAAGTGTGTTAATTACAGGTGTGACCGTTGGTCGTTGGGCGATGGTCGCCGCCGGAGCAGTGGTAACTAAAGATGTGCCCGATTTCGCTTTAGTGGGTGGCACTCCTGCCCGTATCCTTGGATGGGTTGATGAGAGCGGGATGAGAATAGATGAAGAAGAAGCTAAGCGTCGTTCAATTAGTCTTGATGAGAAAGATTAAAAGTTTTTAAGTATGAGTATTCCAATTTCGCGTCCAATTATTGGCCTTGAAGAAGAAGAGGCAGTGCTGAATGTTCTTCGTTCAGGAATGATTGCTGGTGGAGCGAAGGTCGTTGAATTTGAAGAAGCTTTCGCCGAATTCGTTAATGCTGATCATGCTGTCGCCGTAAATAGTGGCACATCGGCTTTAGTTGTTGGGTTAGCGGCTTGTGGAGTTGGGCCGGGAGACGAAGTGATCGTTCCGTCATTCACTTTCGCTGCTACCGCTAATGCTGTTGCTTTTCTTGGGGCGAAACCAGTTTTTGCAGACGTTGACCCAGAGACTTATGTGATAACACCCGAAACCGTTCTTCCGCTTATCTCCGAACAAACCAAAGGGATTATGCCTGTTCATTTATTTGGATACCCAGCACCTCTACCTGAACTCATTGAACTTGCTGAAGAAAAAGGCTTAGAACTGTATGAAGATGCTGCCCAATCTCATGGTGCCACAG
>CATISD010000119.1 GCA_949538625.1 Acidimicrobiales bacterium AG-410-I20 | reverse complement strand
TGAATTTGTTCATCTAAATATGGTTTACAAGTTGATATCTCTATTGATTTCGGGTTTCGATTATTTGGCGGTCTACATTTAACTACATTTGCTATATAACACTGAGATCTATCAATTTTTAGTTCTTCTCCGATGAGGCGACTCAATAGTTTTCCGGAACGTCCTATAAATGGTTCACCTTCTAAATCTTCTTTGGCTCCAGGTCCTTCTCCTATAAAGAAATAGTCTGCATTTGGATTACCCGAACCAAAAACTACTTGTGTGCGACTTTCAGCTAGTCCGCACTCAACGCACTGTGAGACATGGTGTGAAAGATCTTTTAACGTCCGATTAGTCACCGAGATTACCGTTGGCTTTCAACAGGATGTACGAACAGCTTGTTCCACAGAAGCAACAGTCAGTGCACGAACAATATCCAAAGAAGAAACCGGCACTTCTCCAGTTGCAGCTGCGACTACTGCATCTCCGTCTGAGGAAGTATGAGGAGGAAAAAGAGAACGAGCTAAACCATCATGACCAGACTGTGACATTAAATAGCAATCTGTTTTTGACAGTTGCGCATTGGTTACTACAGCTACCAAAGTGGTGTTCGTACCTGAAGAGAAAGCTGACCGGGAAGGATTCTCAGGCCAGTTCGTGAACTCGCCAGCTGTAACGGCCTTACCAGAAGCCCCATCATCTATGTCACCTAATGCATTTACAGCTGCTATTGCTGCTACTTTGACTCCGTCTTTTTCTGCAACTCCTAAACCAATTCCACCTGGTCTTTTACTTTCACGACTCTGCCATTTACCCAATGAAGCACCTGTTCCTGCCCCAACTTGGCCCAATGACATCTCTTCACATGCTTCACTAGCTGCGATTCTTCCTTCGTTGAAACCGGGTCGAACTGTACTATCCCCTTCTAACAGGTCATACAGCCCCATAGCTACAACAATAGGAACTGGACCCGCAGGAGTAGGAAAACCTACATTTTTTTCTTCTAAGTAGTTAACCACCCCGTCTGCAGCCGCCAATCCAAATGCTGACCCCCCAGTAAGTAAGACTGCATGAATGTTTTCTACCAGTCTCTCAGGAGAAAGTAGAGAAAATTCTCTTGTCGCTGGGGCGCCACCTCTTACCTCTCCGGAAGCAACAGTCCCAGGTGGAAAGAGAATTGCTGTACAACCAGTTTTAGCCACTGAATCTGTCCAGTGTCCTACAAGCACTCCAGTAATAGGGAACTTCATAATTTATGACCGTACTCGCTAATTACTGTTTCTATAAGGGAATCATAATATTTGATGATGATTGCCCATTCGTACTTTCGCATCTCTTCATCTAAACCTTCCACCAATGGACGCCATGTATTTAAATTAAGCAATACCTCACAGAGACGCTCAACTAATTGTCCTGGCGGGTAGAGAACTGATTTGTGCCACTTCTCTGGAATTAGTTCCGGATAATTTTGATGATTTGGAAGTATTGGAAATGCTCCTGCTGCAACTGCTTCTACAATCGCTATGCCAAAAAATTCATGGACTGCCGCACTAACGACTATGTCCGTTTGATTTAGGAGTTTCACATATTCGTCACGAGGAAGAAATCCAAATTGGACTACTTTGGCTCCCAGTTCATTCTTTACCTCAAGTAATTCTTTAGGATTTTTTCTTACATTCTCGCCAACTAATGCAACATCAAATTCAATTCCTTCTCGTGAAAGTTCCAGAATTGAAGAGGCTATTTCTTTTGGGTTTTTGTCATAGTCCCATCTTTGGTTCCAAAGAACTAGTGGATTACTTCGGTTGTTCTTAATCCTCTTGAACTTTTTAAGGTCTACACCTACTGGCACTACTCGAGTTCGCTCTTTGACCTTTGGAATTAAATGTTCATGTGAAAAGTCCGGGGCTTTGCGAAGGAGAGAAGATAACGCTTCAAACATTGCTTGTCGTTGAAACTCTGAATTGAACCAAATTTCATCAGCTGCGAGCAGGCTTTTCCAATTGATTAAAGAGAACTCGTCACTTCTTTCTTCACCTACTTTGGTTGGGTAATTCAATTGGTTCTCATGCAGATAAAGCACCACTGGAACATCATTTAAATATTTTCGGGTTAAACCTAACCAAGTAGATAAATCGATCATTCCAGAAACAAGCACTAGATCAAATTCGCCAACTTTATCTATTACCTTCTTAGTTTCTTCAGCTAAAGTAACTGCTCCGCCTCGGAGCCGCCACCGCCAGTAGGCGTCTGGGTGGGTAATGCAAATAACTTCATGGGTTGAGTGATTTTTTATACCGTCAACCCAGGCGGCATGTGACCCTCCATAATATGGCTCTATCAAAAGTACTGAACTCAAGACAAAGCTTCTTTATTTCCTGATTCGATATGACGTTTAGATACTTTTTCTAGAACCACATCAGAAGTTAATAACAAGACAGTGAGTAATCCCAAATGATGTACGGAACGGCCCCAGGTTGGCCACGAAAACGCTGGTTCGTACTCCCATCTAATTTGTAGAAAGATTATGTAAGCGACGCCAACTGAATAGGCAACAATGGGTAGAGAAGTAAGTAGAAGTCTGCCTTTCAGATAGCGGGTTGAAATTATTGAAAAGCAAGTAGTTATTAGTCCTACAAGAGGAGTAGATACAAAAGCCGCGAACAGTCCCAAAAGTATGGATGTTATAACTGCGTTCTTTACAGGCAGATTATGGAAAGATCTTCTTGGGTCACTGAGGCGTGGGGTGTTTAAGCAAAGATTGAGAGATTTGTCATTACGTCCTTGATAAATCAAATAGAAGCAAATTAGAACCCCAAGCAGTGAAATTAGTAGTGTTATCCAGATATTTCTTTGTGGAGCCCATTTAAGCGAAACATCTAATACTTCACTCTCTGGCAGGTCAACAAGCCACCCATTGGCGAACCCATCAACTAGTTGAGGGGAGCCTAAATTGATTCCATTTACTGTCGCAACCCATCCTTCGTTAAAGCTCTGTCCAAGCACCAACCAGAAAGGTGAATTATTATTGACGATTTCTGCTTGTAGTGAACTCCGACTGCTATTGGTGACCGTTACTTGTGCTTCTACTGGACTTGCTGTTCTTGTCCATCCTTCTGCTGCAACTCCGCCAACAGCGGAGAACATTACAAGCCGATCAATATTGAAACCTGTATAGCGGCCATCGGTAGTTTCTATTTGATGCAGCCCTTTAGGAAGATTTATTGATTCTTCGCATAGGGTTCCTTTTAGACCGATTCCGTTCAAAGCATCAGATGTTTTTCCTGTGATTCGAATTGGTATTGGTATTCCATCGACATGAATTAGGTCATTTCGGCATCCCGAATCAATGGTAGAAGGCATTGGGGAGACCTCGAGTCCATCTATACCTATTTCGCTTATGGCAATTGGCATAACGATGTCTTGGCCTGTGTACCAATTATTGGTTTTTACTTCTTGAACTTTCAATATTTCAAGAGTTATTTGATTTCCTTCTAGAGTTTGAGGCAATTCAATTAAAACTGCTTTGGAATAACCAATTTCTGATCCTTGTTCAATATCAGGAATATTGAGAATTACTTCTACTTCATCTACGGAAAGTTTCATCTCAACTGGGATGCTGTGTCTTCCGTCGGCAACAATTTCAAGTTCGAGGTTATTAAATGTGATGTTGTTGGGAAGGGTGTAGGAGATCCAATTTCCTTCCTGTTCAAGAAACTCTGGACTCCAGTGTGTTGATGGGTTTTCGTCTATTGCTGCTGATGCTCTTGATCTCAGGTCTCCAGATAATCTTTCGCTGGACTGTGCAATAACTTGCTGCCCGTTGAAGTTTGAGATTCCGAGTATCTCGTCCAGAAGTTCGTCAGGAGCCCAGTCTGATAACCGTACTGTGGCTTCTAAGAACCAGTTTCGTTCAGACGGTAGGTCTAACTCTCGAATAATCTTGCGTTCAGGATCTGGTCTAACTGGCTCTGCTGGATTTGTTCGGTGACGAGTTAGTAGAACTGCTATGTCATGGTCAAGGTCGTTGGTTTGAGAGAGAAGTTGAGTGGGGACTTTTAAAACCTCTCTAATTTTTATACCTAAATCAATTTCAGCGAATCCTGCTAAATCAGGCGGTCCAAGTCCATCGATAAAATAAAAGGATGCGTGTTGGAACTCTCGCTCTTCTAAATAAATTGTTTGACCTCCTTCTACATATGACTCTTCTCCTAGTGTGATGAGAGTTTCTGGTTCGTGGTCAAAACTGACTGCAAGTGTTCTTACTCGACGATTTTGTGGTCCTACAAGTGGCTGGGTAAAGG
>CATISD010000118.1 GCA_949538625.1 Acidimicrobiales bacterium AG-410-I20 | reverse complement strand
GTGGAAGACAATGGTCCAACTTCGACATGATGTCGTAGGCCTTGACGCTTCAATCCTTTCCCCACCAGCAGTATGGGAAGCTTCCGGCCATCTAGAGAACTTTTCAGACCCACTAGTTGACTGTAAAGAATGCAACGAGCGATTCCGAGAAGACCAGTTGGAAGACCTGGAAACTTGCCCCGCTTGTGATGCAAAGAGTAGCTTCACTGAAGCGCGAGCATTTAATCTTATGTTTAAAACCCACGCTGGACCAGTTGAAGGCGCGGGTCACGACGTCTACCTTCGCCCAGAAACAGCACAAGGGATGTTCACAAATTACAAACTCGTTCAAGAAACTTCAAGGAAGAAACCTCCATTTGGTATTGCCCAGATAGGGAAAAGCTTTAGAAACGAAATCACGCCAGGGAACTTTGTCTTCAGAACGAGAGAATTCGAACAAATGGAAATGGAATTCTTTGTTCCACCCAATGAAGCCAATGAATGGTTTGAATATTGGTGCAAAGAACGAATGAATTGGTATTTGGATCTAGGCATCCCAGAAGAAAAAATTCAATTACGACCCCATGATGCAGATGAACTCAGTCATTACAGTTCTGGGACGAGTGATATAGAGTTCCTGTTCCCATGGGGGTGGGGTGAGCTTGAAGGGGTAGCCAATCGTGGCGATTTTGATTTGCGAGCACACGCACAGCATTCTGGCGAAAAACTTACCTATTTTGACCCCGAACTGGGTGAACACTATGTTCCCCACGTCATAGAGCCGGCTGCAGGGGCAACTAGATCAATGATGGCTTTTTTGCTGGCAGCGTACGATGAAGAAGTTGTTAATGATGACCTTCGGACGGTTTTGCGTTTTGATGAACGCATAGCGCCATACAAAGTTGCTGTCCTGCCTCTTTCGCGAAAAGAAACCTTGACACCAACAGCTCAAGAGGTCTTTGATTTAGTGAAGTCAAAATGGATGTCCGACTACGATGAAACCCAAAATATTGGTAAACGTTACCGGAGACAGGATGAACTCGGAACCCCATATTGTGTCACAATAGATTTTGACACCTTAGATGACCGAGCCGTTACAATTCGCGACAGAGACACTATGGACCAAGACCGTGTAAGTATTGACCAACTTCTTAATTATCTTGGAGAACGCCTCTCTTAAGGGTGGGAAAATGAACGCATACGACAAGATCGCCTCTGTTGTGCAACAAGTAACAACTGGCAAAAAAACGACTCAAGAAGCTATAGATGCGATTAGTACTAAAGACCTAACAGAATGTTTGTTTAGCACATCGCAAGGAGATACAAGCGGTCCATTGGCAACGGGAATTGCCGCATCGCCAGGGGCGGCGACAGGAAAACTCTGTCTCAGCGTTGATAATGTCCTAGATACAGTGGATGCTGGCGGGGCAGCAATCATGGTAGCTATGGAAACAGGTCCTGCAGACGAGCCAGGAATGCGCTGGTCAGCTGGTATTGTCACAGCACATGGAGGACTTGCAAGCCATGCTGCAATCTACTCCAGAGGACTCGGCCTCCCAGCGGTATGTGGAGTAAATGATCTAACTGTGCAGGAATCATCTATCACGGTTGGTTCAATAGTCATAAATGAAGGGGATATCATCTCAATTGATGGCGCAACAGGCGAGCTTTTCAAAGGCACCATAGATATATCCGAAGCTGAGACGCCAGAAGAGTTGGACACTCTTTTACTTTGGTGCGATGAGGCACGAAAAGGATGTTTAGGTGTACGCGCAAATGCGGACACCTCCGAAGAAGCAGCAGAAGCAATCAGATCTGGTGCGGATGGAATTGGTCTTTGCAGGACGGAACATATGTTTCTCGGCGATCGTTTACCAGCAATCCGTAAAGTATTAACTGCCGAAGACGAAAAATCGCAAAGAACAGCTCTCATTGAACTTCGAGATATACAAAAACAAGACTTCGTTAACGTCTTAGAACCAATGGAAGGTAAACCAGTTACTGTCCGGTTGCTTGATGCCCCCTTACATGAATTTCTTGAAGATAATGAAGAGCAGAACCCTATGCTAGGCCTTCGTGGTGTTCGACTCGCATTAGCGATTGAAGGGTTGTACAGGACGCAAACGCAAGCGTTGATAGCAGCAGTAGAACAACGAATTGAAGATGGGCAAATACCAGCTGTTGAAATTATGGTTCCGCTCATTGCAATAGAAAAAGAATTGGAAGCGATATTAGAAGCGATTGCGGAAGAAATTCAAAAATCTCCAATACCTATACCACTAGGAACCATGATTGAAACACCCAGAGCTGCATTAATCGCGGGGGAGTTAGCCCAACATGTTGATTTCATAAGCTTCGGCACTAATGACCTGACTCAAATGACATTCGGATTCAGCCGAGATGACGTAGAGGCTACTGTCATCAATGAATACATCAAAAAAGAGATCTTAGAGGAAAGCCCATTCTCAACTCTTGATCAAATTGGAGTAGGGGAACTGATAAAAGCGGCTATTGAAAAAAGTAAAGAAGCAAATCCAACAATCAAAATTGGTATCTGTGGAGAACACGGTGGAGACCCCAAATCAATTCGGTTCCTTTCTGATATAGGCGTTGATTACGTCAGTTGTTCTCCTCCACGATTGCCCATTGCTCGTCTAGTTAGCGCACAACAATCAATTCTCTGATCTAACACCCAACCGATAGGATAAGCGTCCTATAGATCGTGTATGTTCTTCTCATGGGATGGAGTAGGGAATTCATAGAGAAAGTCCGTGAAGCAACGGACCTCACTGACGTTGCAGGTGATTACGGGGACACTAAAAATGCTGGACCTGGGAAAGTAAAGATGAATTGCCCGCTACCAAATCACAGCGAAAAAACTCCTTCACACTATGTTCAGAAAGAATTCTTTAAATGTTTTGGCTGTAGCGAAGGTGGAGATTGTTACAAATTCATTGAGACCGTAGAGAATTGTGATTTTAATGAATCAGTAAAACGTTTAGCAGGTAGAGCAGGTATCACTCCCGGACCTGATGATTGGGTTGGTGGATTAGATGCTGAAGATAAAAGAAAAGACCTATTCGTAGCTGTTGAGATGGCATCCGCAATCTATAAAGCACGATTACCTGACATTGAAAATAAAGAAGCGCAACAAGCGCGTAACTTTCTTCGTGACCGCGCTCCACAGCGTGCGAGAGAGCAGGCACTTGGAGAAATGTGTGAGCAGAACGGGATTGGCTACTCCTATCCGAGGGCGCGAGGACTATCAAATGCTCTCACCAAAGAATTGACTACAAAACTCACAGAATATTTCAAAAAAACAGGTATTAAAGAAACTGAAATACCAAAGAAAATAGAAAACACATTAAAAAGAGCAGGCTTAGCTTCAGAGTATGAAGGCAATCTTACCGATTTCTTTTTTAGTGAAAGAATAATGTTCACAATATTTGACTCAAGTGATAGGCCAATTGCATTCAGTGGACGTCAACTTCCAGGAGGACGTGACCCCAAATACCGAAATTCACCCGAAACCGAAATATATAAAAAAAACGAAATTCTATATGGTCTTAATTGGGCTAAAAAACATGTAGCAAAAGAAGATCGAATTATCATCTGCGAAGGCCAACTAGATGTCATCGCATTCCGAGAATCATCACTTCCAGTAGCTGTAGCTCCATGCGGGACATCTATCACCGAGAACCAAGTGAAAAAGTTGGCGAGATACACGAACAACTTCATTCTTTGTTTCGACTCAGATAATGCAGGTCAAAAGGCAGCTAACCGTTTTATCCAATGGGAAGAAAAATATAATCTCCAGATTAAAGTTGCGCTTCTGCCCGACGGCGCCGATCCCGGGGACTATCTTGCTCAAAACACTTTAGATGAACTTGTAGAAACAGTAGAGGAAGCGACCCCTTTTCTCCGGTGGCGAATCAATCGGATACTTGAAGAGGAAAAAACGGAAACAATTGAAGAGCGTGTAAACGCAGCGAATCGGAGTCTTCAAATTGTCAGAGATCACCCCGAAGAAATGTACTGGGACGATTATGTCCGTTACATAGGGGAATGCTTAGGTCATGAATATTCTGAACTTCGAAAAAAGTTTGACAAAATGGACAAAACCCCAGAACGCAAAACATACCAACCAACTCAACCCGACACGAATAGTGGAACCCCTCAAGTCTTAGTCAAGCAGAAGAAGCCAAATCCAGCGGATAAAGAAACGAAGCAATCCACAACACTAGCTTTGAACGTGCTGTCATTAGTCCTTCACAACCGCCAGACTCTAGAGCAAGGGGAATTGCTCCCTAATAAATTGGAATCAATGTTTTTCCCCACTTCACCACTTAGTAAAGTCTTCGAAGCGCTGCTAGTAAGTCAAAACTTAAATGAGGCTGAAAATCTAATAAAAGATGCAGAAGAAGAGGAACGAATCTTCTTGAAATTGCGTGAATCTAAACCCGATAATTTAATCAATGTCGAAAGTGCTTCTAAAAAAATAGGAGAATTACTAACAAGCAGAGTCAAAAACGAATTAAATCAACTACATAACGATGCCAAGGAAAGTAACAACTTAGAACCCATCCGAAAGTTAGGTGACGTCCACAACGCCCAAAATGCGATGCAAAACGATGGCTATAACATATTTTCTCCAGAAGCAGACTTTCTTATTGAGTGGCTACGTGAAAGGCTAGAGAAATAGCGAAACTGCGAAAAGACACGGTAACCATGCGAAATAACAAAACTCTATTGTCACGAGAAGAAGAACAGTTGCATGGCCTCAGAATTCAAACCGCTGCGGTCGCAAGCAAGATAATCCTTAAAGCAGCTAAGAAGTTTATTACTGAGAATGAAACTTCTCCGACTGGTTCCGAAATTCTAGAAATCATGAAAGCGAAAAAAAATATCGAATTCAATTTCGTCAAGATAGGTGAAATAGGCGAACTGTTACTTACAACTCAAACACATTTAACTCCTGCTGGATCAAAATCTATTAAAGAAAATCTTGAAATAGTTAAAGAAGGAAATGTTTCAAAAGATGAAATGATCATCCGCAATCAGGGGCTAGTGCGAAAATTAGCTTCAACACACATCAACCAAAACGTTCCAATAGATGATTTAACGCAAGTCGGAACCGAAGGGCTTCTGAGAGCAGTAGAAAAATTTGACCCAAATCGTGGATACAAATTTTCTACATATGCCAGAGCTTGGATTAAACAAACCATTAATCGTTATGTAGATGATCAACATATGATCAAAGTTCCCGAGTACCAACTCAATAAAATCGCCCGAATTAGAAAAGTCCAAGATGAACTCATTCAAGAAACCGGTCAAGAGCCTGTCCTAGCAATTGTTGCTGAGAAATGCGATATGACAGTACGCGAAGTTGAAGAACTGTTAACCATAAAACGAGACGCCGTGTCTTTAAATAAGAAAGTGGGAGAGGGCGATTCTGATCTAGGAGAACTCATACCCGACGAAGTATCTATCACACCTGAATCTGCAGCTGATGAAGCAATGGTCAAAGAAGAAGTTCGAAAAGCCCTAGATGAACTACCACAAACAGATCGAGAAGTAATAGTGAAAAGATTTGCTTTTGATGGGGGAAAGACGGCAACACTTGAAGAAATAGGTAAGTCACAAGGAATTACTAAAGAAGCAGTTAGGCAGAAAATCAAACGAATAATTCAGAAATTATCTTCAATCCCAGGAATAAGGAACTTAGAAGAAATAGGTGAATAACTATTTCTTAACAGGAATCTATTGCTTAAATAAGCCGTTACACTGTAGTGCTGCTATCCTCCGTTCAACCTTCCGGGGTAGCTCAGTTGGCAGAGCGTCGGACTGTTAATCCGCAGGTCGTGGGTTCGAGCCCCACCCCCGGAGCGGAAAGCCTTCTCCAAAAGAGAAGGCTTTTGCTTGTTCCGTTTCATATCTAGGCGATTTGGTGGGTAGTATCCATTCGGGCCTGTAGCTCAGTGGTTAGAGCAGGGGACTCATAATCCCTTGGTCGTGGGTTCGATCCCCACCAGGCCCACATTCAGAATCTCATTTACTGAATGGGTGATTTCCCGCCTTCTTGGCGAACATCAATTCCAGTTAATAATGCTTCGAATAACTTTGTAGATAACCCGTTTAATGCGGCATTGGTTGCCATCCGTCTTGGAAGACGTACTTCTTTCTTATTCTTCTCGACAGCCTTCACAGTTGCTTTCGCCACCTTTGTTGGGTCAGCGACTGCCATAACTCTAAGCTTCATGAACCTATCTTTACCTTTCTTCAGTAATACGTCAGTATCGATCTGGTCCCACATCTTTGTATCTACTGGACCAAGGTGGAGGATCGTTAC
>CATISD010000117.1 GCA_949538625.1 Acidimicrobiales bacterium AG-410-I20 | reverse complement strand
TTTTTTCGTCTTCAATTTGACTTACTTGTTACTTTCTTGTCAAAGTTGTAACATAATCGCAACACGTTGGGGCCCCTCCACCCAACTCAGAAAACGTCTTCGAGACTGGCCAGCAACAGCTCGGAGACGTTTTCTATTTTTCTTATTTCAGTTCTCCTCCAAAATATGACGTTTTTCTAATGCCTGACCAAGAGTAAGTTCATCAGCGTATTCAAGGTCTCCCCCAACAGGAAGACCAGTCGCTACTTTACTCACAGTTACTCCTAGTGGGCTTAATAACCGAGCTAAGTACATCGCTGTTGCTTCTCCCTCAATATTTGGGTTTGTAGCAAGAATCACTTCAGTAATCTGCTCACTATCAATTCGGGCAAGAAGCTGCGAAATGTTTAATTGGTCTGGACCAATCCCTTCTATTGGACTTATTGCTCCACCTAAGACGTGGTAACGGCCGCGAAACTCACCTGTTCGCTCTACTGCGACAATGTCTCGAGCTTCTTCAATAACACAAAGTATTCCTGTTTCTCGCCGAGAGTCTTTACAAATTCCACAAATCTCTGCTTCGGAAATATTAAAGCATTGTGAACAAAATTGGATGCGCGACTTCATTTCAGAAATCGCATTAACAAACCGTTCAACATCTTCAACTGGCAGTTTCATTAAATGGAATGCCAAACGTTGAGCTGATTTTGGCCCTATACCTGGTAGACGACCTAGTTCATCAATCGCATCTTGAACAGCATCGGCATACATAATTATTTCACGACTCTGAATCTATTATCTCTGCACCAGGAAATGCTTTTATTATTTGGTCTGTAGCTGATCCTTCAAACTGCCCCGCTGAAGTCGACTCCGTGGTATCAACTTCTAAATCCTCAACTTTTTTAGATTTCGGTTCTGGATCCTCTGAAACTATCGAAGCAACTGAAGCAACTGTTAATTGAAGGTTTATTGCTACTGAAAAACGATTTGATAGTGCTTCTTTTATGTCTTCAACTAGCTCCTCGCAACGAGCACGATGCGGCTCGTTTGGCAGCCCAATCACAACTTCATTTCCGACCACTTCAATAATCTTTGATGCTGCTAAACGCGACCGTGCACGCTTTGACATGCCTTTAATTATTGTTTCCCAGGCTTCTTCTAAGTCATTAAGTTTTAGTAGTTCATTTGAGTCATGATTTTCATTTTGTCCTGTTTGAGGTGGAGGATCTTGAGACGGAGATTCGTTGCTTTCATCAATTTCTTTTTTATTTTCTGTTCTATTTGATTTACTTAAAATTTCTTTTGCTTTAGAGCTGGGCTTAATTGCAGTAGCAGGCATAGAAGAAAGTTTTTGTTCAAGTTCGTTTACTCGTTCCGTTAGCGCCTGAATTAAATCTTGATTGGAGTTTTGATCGGATTCTTCTTGACGAGTTAATCGAACTAAGGCGACTTCCAAATCTACTCTTGGATCGGGAGCGCGACGCATATCAACGAGTGCTACCCCTACTGTTTCAAGGGCTTTTGTGATTAGGCCCGGAGTTACAAGATCAGAAAATGACTGTGATTTACTTACTTCACTTTCCCCAATTTGGTCTGAGGGAACCCCCATCTTTAGAAGAAAAGCTGTACGTAATGCGCTAAGTAGGTCTTCAGCGATGACTCTAGGTTCACGACCTCTTGATATACCGGAACTAACTGCTCCTAAAGCCTTAGAAGCATCTTTTTCGGCAAGAGCAATTAGTAAGTCTTGAACGGTTGCATCGTCAGTAATCATTCCTCCGGAAACAACTCGATCTAAAGCGGAAAGAGTGTCACGTGCCGAACCACGACCGGCGCGTACTGCATGGGCTTTGCCTTCTTCACTAACTTGTAGCTCTGCGTCAGCAACAACGTCCTCTACAAGCGACTCTAAATCTTCTGATGGAAGCAAATTTAATTCGAGGTGTTGTGAGCGGCTTCGTATAGTTTCGACAACTTTATGAGGTTCGGTTGTTGCAAGAATAAAAATCACGTGTTCAGGTGGCTCTTCAAGAGTTTTTAACAAAGCATTTTCTGCTCCTGAAGTAAGCATGTGGACTTCATCAAGAAGGTATACCTTGGTTCTTCCTGGTGTTCCGAGGGCTACTTTCCCAAGGAGATCTCTCATGTCGTCTACTTTGTTATTTGACGCAGCATCTAGTTCATGTAGGTCAAATGAGTTTCCTGTTTCAATGGCAATGCAAGAGTCACATAAGCAACAAGGTTCTCCTTCAACTGGTGCATCGCAATTTAGTACTTTTGCCAGAATCCGAGCTGCAGTAGTTTTACCTGTTCCTCTGGGTCCGCTCAACAAATAGGCGTGATGAACTCGGTTTTCTTTAACAGCATTTCTTAATGCAGCAACGACATGTTCTTGTCCGCGAATTTCTGAAAATCGACGAGGCCGATACCGACGATAAAGCGACGTGTACTGCATACACCACTCACCATAGTCCTCATGTCAAAGATCGTTTAACCCGTAGTCAAACTCTTTTATTTTGCGGAGGAAGGTATGGGATTCGAACCCATGGTGACAATGAAGCCA
>CATISD010000116.1 GCA_949538625.1 Acidimicrobiales bacterium AG-410-I20 | reverse complement strand
TCATCATGAACTCTCTGCTACAACGAATTATTCGTTTACGCTGGTGGATTCTTACCTTTTTGGGCATCATCGCTTTCACGATCTTCGCCGGTGATTTTCGATTAGATCCAACAACTGCAATTTTCGCGGCAACACTGCGACACTCCACTCCCCTAGTTTTGGGGGCACTTTGTGGGATGCTTTGTGAACGCTCCGGAGTTATCAACATTGGCATTGAAGGTCAAATGCTCATGTCCGCATTTGTTGGCTTTTCCGTTACTTCAACAACAAGCAGCCTCTACCTTGGTGTAGCTGCTGGACTCGCATGCGGCATGCTAATGGGTGCAGCTCTCGGTGGTCTTTCCGTGAGTCTTCAAGGGGACCAAATCATCGCCGGAACTGTTCTTAATATTGCAGCCTTAGGTTTAACAAGTTTTCTTTACACTCCGGGCGAAACTATTCATTCCAAAACCCCAAGAATTGATATCGGCCCGTTAGCGGACATTCCTATGATCGGGAAAATTTTCTTCTCAAACCAACCGCTAACTTACTTTTCTCTTCTGCTAGTAGGCATCGTTTGGTATGCATTATTTAAAACAACTTGGGGTCTCAGAACTCGAGCTATCGGAGAACATCCAAGTGCAGCCGAAACTGTCGGTGTTTCTGTTGCAAAAATGCGTTACCTCAACTTAATAATCGGAGGTGGAATCGCAGGTCTTGCTGGCGCTTACCTGAGCCTTGAAGCAGTCGGTTCGTTTGAACGCAATATGACTAACGGAAAAGGTTTCGTTGCTTTAGCGGTGATGATCTTTGGACGCTGGAACCCAGTCGGCGCCTGGGGGGCTGCTTTACTCTTCGGCTACACAAACGCTATACAAACACAATTTCAGTTCAGAGGATGGCTAACTGGTCATCCTCAATTCATCGGCATGATTCCCTTTATCGTCACAATCATTGTTCTCGCAGGTTTCGTTGGAAAAGCTCGAGCGCCTGCTGCCATTGGGCAGCCTTATACACGCGAATGAGTACTCAGCAGGCGCCGCTTGCGCTCGAAGCAGAAGGTATCTGCAAGAAGTTCGGTACTCTTGTGGCTAATGACGAGGTGAGCCTCAAGGTTGGAAAAGGCCAAATACATGCGCTTCTTGGAGAAAATGGGGCCGGTAAAAGCACTCTCGTGAACATTCTCTTTGGTCTTTACAAAGCAGACCAAGGTGAAGTGAGAATTAGTGGCGAAAAAGTAGAAATGAACAGCCCACATGATGCTATTAATAACAAAATTGGAATGGTGCACCAGCACTTTCAATTAGTTCCTGTGCTTTCGGTTACGGAAAATATTGTTCTTGGTGACGAACCAACAAGCAAAGGGGGCGCCCTTGACTTCGAAAAAGCCGCTGTAGAAGTCTCAGAACTCGGCAAACGTTACGGTCTTGAAGTTGACCCGAGAGCAATCGTTGAAGACCTCCCCATCGGTTATCAACAAAGAGTTGAGATTCTCCGCTCCCTATATCGCCAAGCCGATGTTCTAATCCTTGACGAACCGACCGCGGTTTTGACCCCGCAAGAAACCGACCATCTGCTAGACGTCCTCAGAGGCCTAGCAGCAGAAGGCGTATCAATAATCTTTATCACGCACAAACTTAGAGAAGTCTTAGCTATCGCCGACCAAGTGACGGTCATGCGCCAAGGAAAAGTAGTTGGTTCAATAGATCCAAAAGAAACCGATGAAGAAGGTTTAGCGGAGATGATGGTTGGCCGCTCAGTAGTTCTTAGAGTTGCAAAATCTGAAGCCACTCCTGGAGACACAATACTTTCCATTAAAGACCTCAACGTAATTGATGACAGAAGCCAGCCCGCGTTAAGAAATTTCTCACTAGACGTTCAGAAGGGAGAAATTTTTGGAATCGCAGGAGTGGAAGGCAACGGGCAAAGAGAGCTTGTTGAAGCGATCACTGGGTTGAGGTCAGTAGTTTCAGGATCAATCCTTATGAATGGGAAGGAAATGAGCGACTCTACTGCTCGGGAAATAAGCGAAGAAGGTATTTCTCATATTCCAGAAAATAGAGAAAAGCATGGTCTAGTGGGCCCTCACTCTGTGGCCGACAACCTAGTTCTCAATCGATACTTCCATTCCCCTTTCGCTTCACGCGGCATAAGGCAAACCACAGCCATCAACGATGAGGCTTCGCATTTAGTTGAGAAATTTGATGTGAGGACAGCGTCGATTCATAATCCGGCAAGGACTCTATCGGGTGGAAATAAGCAAAAAGTTATCGCTGCACGTGAGCTCTCGCATGATTCTGAACTTTTGCTCGCCGCTCAGCCAACGCGAGGGATTGACGTGGGAAGTATTGAGTTCATACATCAACAATTAGTGAACCAACGGGATTCTGGAGTAGCTGTTCTTTTAGTTTCAGCAGAACTAGATGAAATCCTTAGTCTTTCTGACCGCATCGGTGTTATCTATCAAGGACAACTTGTTGCGATCGCTCCAACTGAAGAATTTACTCGTACTCAAATTGGTCGATTGATGACCTCTGGAAACGACTAATTTTTTCCTTTTAACGCTTCACCTATAGACGTCTCATATGGAGCGTGCAGAACCCCAACTTCGGTAATTATGCCGTCAACTAATTCTGCGGGAGTTACATCAAAAGCTGGATTATGAACTCCTACTTCAGTTGGGGTGATGGCTTCTCCTCGATATTCAGATATTTCAAGCCCAGGTCGTTGTTCAATTTCTATAGAAGAACCATTCGGCGTACTTAAGTCAATAGTAGAAAGGGGCGCTGCTACATAAAAAGGAATGCCATGATGTCGGGCTAGTACTGCGAGTCCGTAGGTTCCTATTTTGTTGGCGACATCGCCATTTGCCGCCACTCGATCTGCGCCAACTACAGCAGCGCCAACATTGCTCTCTCTTAAAACTGAAGCCGCTGCTCCATCTACAATCACCGTGCAGTCGATTCCGTCTCGATGAAGTTCATATGAACTCAGTCGAGCGCCTTGTAGCACTGGGCGAGTTTCATCAACCCACACATGAAGATTTGGATTGTTTTTATGTGCTGAACGGATCACTCCAAGAGCTGTGCCGTAACCGACGGTCGCAAGACCGCCCGCATTGCAATGAGTTATAACATTTTCTGCATCTGCGAGTAACTCCGCTCCAGAATCTCCTATGGATTTACAAATCGCAAGATCTTCTGCATGTAGGCGTTGTGCTATTTCCTCGACTTCTTGACGCATTTCTTCGGTTGTTTTTGCGGACCTAGCGACGGTCATGACTTCTTGAACCGCCCATGCGAGGTTTACTGCGGTGGGGCGTGTAGCAATCAGCGATTTCGCTACCTGTTCTAATTCGTCGAGCATTTCTTCTTGGGTTTCTGCTGAAGATGCTTTCACGGCAAGAACTAAGCCAAATGCTGCTGTGACTCCTATTGCGGGAGCTCCTCTGACTTCAAGATCGCTTATAGCTTGTGCCACACGCTCCCAATTTTCGCAGTGAATATACTTTTCTTCAGCCGGCAGCGCGGTCTGGTCTAAAAGCATTAATTTGTCTTCAATATAATCAACGGTGAAAATACTCTGGTCTTTGCTTGACATTTGACTACCCTCGTAATAGGAAACGAAATAAATCCTAACTAAATTTTCTATCTCTATTTTACTTAAAGACTATGACTTCTAATACTGACCAAAAAGTTGCATTGGTAACAGGAGCTACCAGTCCGATCGGTAGCGTTATCGCTAAACGTCTTAATGACGATGATTACCGGCTGGTTCTTGCTGTTAACTCTTCTTCGGAACAAGGAAGTGAGTTGGCTGAACAACTTGACGCCGTAGTAATCGTTGCTGATCTCTCGGATCCGGAAGGCCCTGAATCACTCGTAGAAAATGCTTTGGAGAAAGTAGGCGGTATTGACGCTTTGGTTAATAATGCCGCTTGCCAAAAACTAGAAGATTGGTTAAATATTGATAGTCAAAAATGGGATGAAATGCTTGACGTCAATTTGAGAGCTGCTCAACTTCTTATGAGTGCGGTAAGTAAACATGTGATTTCAGAACATAAAGCTGGAGTTATTGTGAATATCTCATCTATAGAGGCTTATCAGCCTTCTGCTAGTCACAGCCATTACGCAGTTTCTAAAGCCGGTTTACTCATGGCAACTAAAGCTGCGGCTTCTGAACTGGGTCAATATGGGATACGCGTGAACTCCGTGTCACCTGGTCTAATTGATGATGGCGATCTGCATGATCGTTGGCCAGAGGGAGTAAAGCGATGGCTGAACTCATCTCCGCTTAAAAGACTTGGGACTCCCGAAGACGTAGCCGAAGCGGTCGCTTTCTTAATTTCCGAACAAGCGAAATGGATAACTGGAACAGATCTTGTCGTAGACGGCGGAGTTTTAACTCAACCCAGTTGGTAAAACTACAGCTTTACCCTTTTGTCAGCTCGTCTATTCTGATGGAGACTTCCGGCCAACTTGTTTTTAGAAACTCTCGGTCACCGAGTTCAAAGTCGTCGTCTTCGTATGGTGGCGCCATTGTCGTTCCTACTAAAGACCAGTCGCCAAGAGTTGAAGATCCTTGCCATACTCCTTTGGGGACTATGAGTTGTGGTCGATGCCCGGTTTTTAAATCTGGACCCAAGATAGGTGTTGAGTGACTTCCATCTGGATGAAGCAGAAGCATTTCTACTGGGGCTCCAGAATAGTGATGGTATATTTCGTCTCCGACTAAACGATGCATAGCCGAGAAATCGTTTCTTCTTAGGAGATAGTAAATTGCGCTTGATTTTCCGTCGTAAAGTGTTCGAGTCCACATTCCTCCTTCTTCAGGAAGAGGCTCTAAACCAAGCAGTTCAATGACTTCTTCGCTTGAAAGTTCAGCGGTCATGTATCCACTAGCCCCATTGCTCTTTTTTGAACTTCAGCAACGGCTTCTTCTATATCCAGAGATTCTAAAAACCCATCTGAGACCACTTGATTTCCGTTAACCCAAACATCAGTAATGTTTTTACTTGACCCTGACCAAGCCACATGTGCCAAAAGCTCATCAAGTTCTGTCACAGGAACAAAAGCGGGATGCTTTGTCTCTATTCGAAGAAGGTCAGCCTTATAACCCGGTTTAAGGCTTCCAACATTAGATAACCCGACAGCTTCTGCTCCGAGGCGAGTAGCCATAGTCAAAACTTCTCTTGGGCCTAACAATGAAGCATCATGGGCAGAAACCTTGGCTAAAAGCGGACCAAACTTAACTTCTTCCCATAAATCAAGCGTGTCATTAGAAGCAGGACCATCAGTGCCTAAGGAAACAAGCACTCCGGCTTCTCGCATAGAAACAACTGGAGCGACACCGGAACCCAATTTCATATTTGATAACGGGCAATGCGCTACCGCGACCTGATGTTCGAAAAGAACCGAAATATCATCTTCATCTACCCACACACAGTGGGCGGCAAGAACTCGACCATTAAATACACCATGTTCTGCAAGCGTTTTCACAACGCTTTGCCCATACTTGCTTTCTAAATCACCGTTCTCTTGCGAAGTTTCAGATAAATGAATATGGAGTATTGAACCTAATTCTTGAGCCAACTCAGACAACTCTAAAGATCTCTCCACCCCAAGGTCATAGGCTGAATGAGGTCCAACCCCTACGGTGATTCTTCCTTCCGCTCCATGATGAGCAGCATGGAAATCAATAATGTCCTGGGTTCGGCCAGCACCCGCATCATCTGGGTGAAGTGCTGAGACCACACCCGGGGTCATAACCAACCGACCACCCGTATTCTTGACCGCTTCCACAATTGATTCTTCATGCAGATACATCTCACAACTGGTTGTAACTCCCGATAAAAGCATCTCTGCTGAACCCAAAGTCATCCCCCACAAAACATCTTCAGGATTCATACGGCCCTCTCGAGGCCACAT